>CAMPJN010000040.1 GCA_946886875.1 uncultured Pseudomonas sp. | reverse complement strand
AATTCATCAGGATGGTACAGACCTGCTTTCATAGGGAACTCTCACCAGACAGCCTATACATCAGGCAAATTGCTTTCTAATTCAACTACTTACCATGCACGCAGGAGCAAGCTCCAGCTTTGCGCAGGCAAAAGGGAGGTCATTGTACATATCCACCTGGGCCGTCACAAATCTTCGTGACGACCCACTGAAAGCGAATGTCGCAAAACCGAAGGAATAGACCAAAAGGTCGTGTTAGCGACTAACCAGTCACCTCCTCTGCATCTCAAGGTGCAGGAACCAGCTCTTGACGAATACTGGCGAACGTTCTTGGCCAGGGTTTGCCAGCCTGAATCCGGGCCGACAGGCCCTGCAGCGCGAGCTGAGCCTCTTGCCGAGTGGCGAAGCTGCCGTAGGTCACCACATACAGGGGTTGACCCTGGTGCTGCTTCTTGAAGTAGCGGTATTGCGCGCCGTGCTCCCGCACAAAGGCCTGAGCGCTACTCTCTGCCCGAGCCCCGAGTATTTGCAAGGTATAACGCGATCCCGCTTGCGCAGCGTACCAATCGGCACCGGTGACGGGCTTGTCCGGCTGCGGCGTGACGGCAGGTTTCGGCGGCGTGACCGGCTGGGGCTTGGCCACAGGTGCAGGTGCAGGTGCAGGTGCAGGTGCAGGTGCAGGTGCAGGTGCAGGTGCAGCCTCGACCGGAGCAACTGCCGACACAAGCGGTTTTTCTGCCTGCACCGCAGGAGCTGGCGGAGTAACGACTTGGGTCGGCTGAACGGTTTCATTAGCTGCCACATCGGCGACATCAGCCTCCTCGACACCCGTCATACCGGCCGCCTGAGCCAAAGGCTCACGAATGACCGGCTGCGCTTCGCCAACCAGAGGCAGCGGCAACGGCTGACTATTACCAGCGAACTCGATCGCCGGCGCATCGCTGGCGGCGGGTGCTGCAACCGCTGGAGCGGCAGCAGCGGTTATCGGCTGCAGGGCCTCGGTCGATGGCACCGGCATTACTACCTCAGCGGCCTCGCGACCCTGCATCAGCCAGGCAGCCACCACGCCGGCAACCACGACAACCAACGCAAGCAGATGCTTTTTTGGCAGGTTCAAGGCCAAACCGGCACGCCCGGCCATACTGCGCTGCGCCAACATATTTTCGACCAGGACTTCCCGGGCGACTTGGTTGATCTTCCCTGGCCAGCCCTCACCCCGCTCATCGATATCCGCAAGCTGTTCATCCGAGAACACCTCCAGACTCTGACCGGCCCCCTCTAGACGTTGTGCCAGATACTCACGGGTTTCCTCTTGCGCGTAGGGTTGCAAGTCAATGACATGAAAACACTCCTCGCCGTTCGCCAGCGCCTCAAGTCGTGTACCCAGTTGCGGCTCGGCAAATAGAAAAACGTGCAAGCGACCTTCGCCGTTGCCCGCCGCCAACCCCAGCAGGCCTGTCAAAGCCGCGTCGCTAAGTTGTTCGGCGTCATCGACCAGCAAGTAAGCTTCTTGCCCGGTCAAGGCCATCTGCGCAACCTGGGCCAGTATCGCCTGCGGCTCGGACTGCTGGATGTGCAAGCCCTGCGCGATCTGGCGGAACAGGCTGCCCGGATCCGCCGCACCTTGAGCGGAAACGACCACCGTATGCACCGCCTGCTTGTTGGTGCTGGCCACCAGGGCTTGACGCAACAAGGTTTTGCCACTGCCCTCGGGCCCAGCCACTACCAGCAGCAGCTGGCTGTAGCGCGCGAGGTGATGCAGCTGCCCGAGCACCGGCTTGCGCTGGGCGGGAAAGAACTTGAAGCCCGGAACCCTGGCGGCAAAGGGGTCGTGGCTGAATTGGTAGTGATCGAGAAAAGCCTCGTCAGCATGCAAACTGGTCATGGGGCACTCTTAATGGGTAAAGCCGATGATATTCAAAGCTGATCGACCAGCGTGGCGTAGTCTGCGCCAAGCGTGGCATTCAAAATCTCGCGAGGGAACTCGCTGGTGACCACCGCGTCGCCGACCGCGCGCAACAACACCAGGCGTAGACGGCCATCGAGAACCTTCTTGTCGACCGCCATATGCTCAAGAAAGTGCTCAGGCAACATGCCCTCAGGCGGCACCACCGGCAAACCCGCCGCAATAAATAGACTAATGGCCCGATCTCGCTCAGCGGGCTTGATCCAGCCCAACCGACAGGACATCTCCAACGCCATGACCGTCCCCGCCGCCACCGCCTCGCCATGCAGCCAAACGCCATATCCCTGCTGCGTCTCTATGGCATGGCCGAAGGTATGCCCCAAGTTCAGCGTGGCGCGCACACCGGACTCACGCTCGTCGGCTCCTACCACACGGGCTTTGGCTGCACAGGAGCGCTCAATGGCGGTGGTCAACGCGTCCCGATCCAGGGCGCGCAGTGCGGGCATATTGGCCTCCAGCCAAGTCAGGAAAGGTTCGTCGCAAATCAGCCCGTACTTAATCACCTCAGCCAAGCCGGCTGATAACTCACGGGAGGGCAAGGTAACCAAGGTTTCCGTATCGATAAACACGGCCTGTGGCTGATAGAACGCCCCCACCATGTTTTTACCCAGAGGGTGGTTTATCCCTGTCTTACCACCGACCGAAGAATCCACTTGCGAGAGCAAGGTCGTCGGGATCTGAATGAAATTAACCCCGCGCTGATAACACGCAGCGGCAAACCCCGCCATATCGCCGATGACGCCACCACCCAGCGCGATCACAGTGGTGCCGCGATCATGCCGAGCACCGAGCAAACCGTCAAAAATGAGCTGTAAGGTCTGCCAGTTTTTAAATGCTTCGCCGTCAGGCAATACAATCGACGTCGAATTAAAGCCACTGAGCGCGGCCTCCAAGGCTGCCAGATACAACGGCGCAACGGTTTCATTGGTGACTATAGCGACTTGCCGCCCAGCTATATGCGCCGCGAGCAAATCGGCCCGAGCCAGCAACTTGGTCCCGATATAAATGGGATAGCTGCGCTCACCAAGGTCGACATTAAGAGTTTGCATGAAGCCCCCGCATTCAAAAGGGCTCTAGGATAGCGCAGTTCAGCGACGCTTTAACGGGGAGGTAGAGCCTCGAGACGCTCTAAAATTTCCTGTACGACCAAACGAGGCGGGCGCTCGTCCGTTTCGACGATAATGTCTGCAATCTCACGGTACAGAGGATCGCGAACAGCCAGCAACTCGCGCAGCACTTTGCCAGGGTCCGCATTGCGCAGCAAAGGACGATTGCGGTCACGAGAGGTACGGTCTATCTGTTGCTCCACTGTCGCATGCAGATAAACGACCCGACCGCCACGGCGCAAAGCCGCACGGTTTTCTGCACGCATGACAGCACCACCACCAGTGGCGAGAACCATGCCGTCCAACTCGCACAGCTCGACAATCACCGCCTGCTCTCGCTCACGAAACCCCGCCTCACCCTCAACATCGAAGATCCACGGGATATCGGCCCCAGTGCGCTGCTCGATTTCCTTATCGGAATCCTTGAAAGGCACCCGCAGCTCTTTAGCCAACAACCGCCCGATGGTGCTTTTTCCTGCACCCATCGGGCCGATCAAGATCAAATTACTCACTGAATCAACGGCTCACCGCGATGGCTTGGTTATTCATGATGCGCGGGGTGATGAAGACCAGAAGCTCGGACTTTTCGTTCTGCACCACGTCGCGCCTGAATACGCGCCCGACAAATGGCAGGTCACCCAGAAATGGGACCTTATCGACCGCCTTGTTCTGGGTATTGGAGAATACTCCACCGATCACGATAGTTTCACCATCGGCCACCAACACCTTAGCATTTACCTCGTTCGTATCAATCGAAGGCACACCTTGGAATACTTGCCCCACCGAATCCTTGTTAACCTTAATCTCCATGATGATGCGGTTATCGGGCGTGATCTGCGGCGTCACTTCCAATGACAAGGCTGCCGACTTGAACGAAGTCGTAGACGCGCCACTGGAACTGGCCTCCTGATAAGGCACCTCGGTACCCTTGAGGATCTTGGCAGTCTCCTTGTCCGATGTCACAACTTTTGGCTGAGAGACGACCTCGCCATTGCCAGTGCTTTCCATTGCGGACAACTCGAGATCCAAGACCAAGTTGTCCGTAATAAGGCCGATACCGATTCCTGAGCTCGCGCCAGCCACCCCCATATCAACAAAGGGTGTATTGAATGGAACTTTAACTATGTTACCGTCATCCGCCTCCTCAAGAGTCATACGTTGGCCTCGTCCGAAAAGCTCCATATTACTCTTACTTAAATTTCCGCCCCAGCGAACCCCTAGCGACTTGGAAAAGTCTACGTTGGCCTCGACGATCCGCGCTTCGATCATCACCTGACGCACAGCCACATCTAGCTGTGCAACTATGCGACGCAACTCATCAAGTCGCTCTTGCGTCTGGTAAGCAATGATACTGTTGGTTCTATCATCAACCGTTATAGAGCCCCGATCATCACCCACATCTTCGGCGCTGGTGACCGACTGGAACAGCTTGGCCATATCCGAGGCCTTGGCATAGTTGACCTGAATCAGCTCACGACGCAATGGAGCGAGTTCAGCGATTTGTTTTTGCGACTCGAGTTCCTGACGCTCACGTGCGGCAATTTCATCCGCAGGGGCGACCAGCAGTACATTGCCAACCTTACGCTTGTCCAATCCCTTGGTTTTAAGCACCAAGTCCAAGGCCTGGTCCCAAGGCACATTTTGTAGCCGCAGGGTGATATTGCCTTTCACCGTATCGCTTGCAACCAGGTTCAAATCGGTAAAGTCGGCAATCAACTGCAGCACCGAACGAACATCGATATCCTGAAAATTCAGCGATAACTTTTCACCGGTATAAGCGAAGCGCTCGGATTTACGCTTCTCGACGTCGTCCTGAGTCAGGGGCTTGATACTCAAGGTGAGCTTATTATCGGTCTGATAAGCCAGATAGTCATAAAAACCCGTAGGTTCGATAATGATGCTGGCTTTTTCGGTAGAACCGGTAGCACTAACAAACTGTACCGGCGTGGCGAAATCCTTCACATCAAGACGTACACGCAACGACTCAGGTAGCTGGGTTTTAGCGAAATCCAAACGAATTTTACCGCCCTGGTCCTGTATATCGGGACTAACCGAAGCATCGGAAAGCGTAATGACAACATTACCCTCTCCCTGCTCGCCACGCTGGAAATCAATATTATTGATTACCCGTGCTTGCGGTGCATAGGTCTTCGCCGCGGCAGGCTTACCTGCAGGAGCGACGGCCACTGCGGCAGAACTAGTAACACTAGACTTAACACCATCACCGACCACCACATAAAGATTATTACCTTCGACGCGGGTATTGTAGGGCGCCAGGTTAGTCAAATTGATGATCAAACGCGTACGGTCTTTTGCCTCGACCACCGTCACACTGCGCGCGTTACCCACGCCTAACTCGCGATTTTTCGACCCCAGCTTGTTGGATACACCGGGCAGGTCGAGCGCGATACGCGCTGGCTGTTCGATGGTATATCCGCGAGGCGCAAGCACAGGTTCGTCAAATGACAGCTTCAGCTCGACGCGATCGCCCGGCAAAGCCGACACATCCAGAGCCTGTAAATTAGCAGCCAACAGTGCCGGTGACATTAGCAATGCCAACAGAGGGAGGCCGAGACGCGAAAAAGAGCTATTCATCTTCAGGTTCCGTTGGGCAGACCGATTATTTTTCTTCATATTCACTCCGCTCATTTAAGAGCGCTCCTTAAGGGAGATACTGCGCGGCCGCTCCAGCCAACCACCCTCACCATCTGGAACGATTTCAATCACATCGACCTTGGATTCGTCGATAGCAATTATTCGGCCATAATTCCGACCAAGATAATCGCCCACCTTTACCCGATGGACGCCGCCGGCACCATTTACCAACGCAAACATACCGTTATCGTTGGAAAGTGTACCCACCATCTCGAAAACTTCGATATTGAACCCTTCGAGAAACTGCTTAACCCTTGTTTCGTCAGGCTTGATTTCCTTCGAGCCCTTCTGCCGACTCAGCATTTCGATTTTCACCGGCGGCTGAAAAGGACTGCGCATGGCGGCGGCGCTATAGGTAAAGCTTTCATAGGGCATGAACTTGGGTGCTGGCTCGATCGCACCTGGCGGGCGATCACGGGCGTCGTCCATATAAGACTGTAAATCGGAAAAGTCATTATTGGCGCCGCAACCAGCCAAACCTAAAGTGATGACGCATACGAGGCTATAACGAATCATTTTCTCGCCCCTTTCTTGGGCTTTTGCACTGCGCCTTGCTCCTCTGCCTTATCGTTATAACGATAGGTCTTGGCCAAAACGCTCATGCGCAACTTCGATGAACTATCGGAGCTTGACGGTAGCAACTCAAAATCATGCAAGGTCACAATACGCGGCAAGCTAGCGACACCAGTCACGAAGGTAGCCACATCGTGGTATGTACCTACTACTTTTATTTCGATAGGAAGCTCGATATAAAACTGCTGCGTCACCTCAGGGAGCAGCTTGATAGCCTCAAACTCCAAGCCACTTCCCAAACCGGTGCGAGTGATATCCTCTAGCAGCCCAGGAACCTCGGTATCGCTAGGGAGCTGCCTGAGCAATGCACCGAAAGAAACCTCCATTTCCTGCATCTGTTCTTTGTATGCTTCAAGGTTGGCAGCCTGGGAGGCCTTACTGGAAAACTGACCTTTGAGTGAAACCTCTTCAGCCTGGCTTCGCGTCAGTTGCTCCTGCAGATCCTTCAAATGGAAGTTGTAACCCAAACCCAGAACCAGTAGCAATATCAGTACACCGGCAATAACTTTTACTGCAGCAGGCCATGAACCAACGTTATTTAGATCGAGTTCACTTAATTCCAGCTTGCGCAGGCCGTCTAACGATTCACTAAAACTCATTTCTTAGCCTCCTCAGCTTCTAGCTGTGGCTGCGTCTGCTGCACAGTTAGCTGGAACACATTGGCCTGATCCACCGCGCCCGCCGTAACGGATTTCACCTCTGTCAGGTTTGGCGAAGTCAACCATTCGGATGCATCCAGATTACGCATCAAATTGGATACTCGATTATTCGACTCGGCTGCACCGACGATTGAAATACTCTTTCCTTTCATTTTTAGCGCGGTGAAATAGACGCCATCCGGTAAAGTTCTTACCAACTGATCGAAGACCCGACCGATGATTGGACGGTTACCCTGCAAGTCTTGAATGATCTTCATCCGTTCGATCAACTGTTCGCGTCGGGTTTTCAGCTCGCTGATTTCTTTGATACGCGCATCCAGAACCGCGATTTCTTTCTTAATGAATGCATTACGCGCGTCTTGCCGTTCAATAGCGTTATTAAAATATTGGTCACCCAGAAATACTACCCCTGCAGCGACGATCAAGACGCCCGCGAGAGCGACCAGGAAGCGCTGTTTGCGCTCCTCACGTAACTGCTCGCGCCAGGGGAGAAGGTTAATCCGCGCCATTAGTCGAAACTCCTCATCGCCAGACCACAGGCAATCATCAATGCCGGAGCATCACTCGCCAAAGCGCCCGCATTGACCTTACTGCTCAACGCCATCTCGGCGAACGGATTGGCCACCAGGGTTTGCGTACCGATTTTTTGTTGAATCAGACGATCGAGGTCTGGAATAGATGCAGTGCCGCCTGCCAACAGAATGTAGTCGACGTCGTGAAACTGGCCCGCGGCAAAAAAGAACTGCAATGAGCGCGAGACCTGCTGAACGACCGCCTCTTTGAACGGCTGCAACACTTCGCTGTCGTAGTCGTCTGGGAGCCCCCCCTGTTTTTTAGCGAGGCCGGCTTCCTCTACCGACAAACCATAACGGCGTTGTACTTCCTCGGTGAGCTGACGACCACCGAACAATTGTTCTCGCGTATAGATCGTACGACCATTGTGCAGAACGCTGAGGGTCGTCATGGTCGCGCCTATGTCGACCACCGCCACCGTCAGTTCATCACCTTCGCCACCCAGCTGCTGCGCGAGCAGGCTATATGCGCGCTCCAACGCGTAGGCTTCGACGTCTACCACCTTGGCCGTGAGCCCCGCTAGCGCTAGCGCAGCTTCGCGGACTTCGACGTTCTCCTTACGACAGGCCGCAAGCAGTACTTCGACACGGTCGGCGTTACGCGGAGAGGCGCCCTGCACCTCGAAATCGATCGCCACCTCTTCCAGAGGATAAGGAATGTACTGGTCGGCCTCGATCTTCAGCTGATTCTCCAACTCATCGTCGGAAAGCCCTGCCTCCATCTCGATGGTCTTGGTGATCACCGCCGACCCGGCTACCGCAACGGCAACCGTCTTAACACCCGTCTTGGCTTTTGCCAGCACGCGCGCAAGGGCCTGACCGACGCCCTCCAGCTCGGCAATGTTCTTTTCGACCACAGCATTAGGTGGGAGCGGCTCGACAGCGTAAGCCTCTACTTTGTAGCGGCTTCCGGAGCGACTCAATTCGAGGAGCTTGACGGAGGTCGAACTGATATCGATCCCGAGTAGCGTATTCGCTTTCTTATTGAAGAGCCCTAGCACGACCGAATTCCTATTGGCATCCGCAACTTACGGACTATTTATGTTTTTTCACATTAAATAACAGTCTTGACAGAAGCGCAAATGGCTCCCTAGTAAAAAAACCGCTTATAATGTGAACAGTTTTCCCCTTTTTACCTTCTCTTCCTTTTAACCCGTTCTTTTTTCTGGAAATCCTAAAATCTTGATGCGTTTGCTAAAGCTGTTCTGCTGGTCGGGTGTCGCCGTTTTTTGTGGGCTGCTACTCAGTTTAAGTGGCGCCTTTCTTTATCTTAGCCCTAGCCTGCCATCCGTCGAATCCTTGCGCAGCATTCAGCTGCAAATCCCTCTGAGGGTTTACAGCAGCGATGCCAAGCTTATTGCCGAGTTTGGCGAGATGCGCCGCTCGCCGATCGACTTTGCGGACATCCCCGCCGACTTTATCAGCGCCCTGCTTTCCGCCGAAGACGACAATTTTGCCAACCATTATGGCGTCGACGTTACCAGCCTGCTGCGCGCTGCCACGCAAATATTGCGAAGCGGGCAGATCCAAACCGGCGGCAGCACCATCACCATGCAGGTGGCAAAGAACTTCTTCCTCACCAGCGAACGAAGCTTTTCGCGCAAGATCAACGAGATCCTCCTCGCCCTGCAGATAGAGCGCGAGCTGAGCAAGGACGAGATCCTCGAACTGTACGTCAATAAAATCTATCTAGGCCATCGCGCCTACGGTATCGAGGCCGCCGCCCAGGTTTACTACGGCAAATCCATCAACGAACTCAGCTTGGCCCAGCTGGCGATGATCGCCGGCCTGCCGAAAGCGCCTTCACGCTTCAACCCCTTGACCAACCCGGAACGCGCAAAAACCCGCAGGGACTGGATTCTCGGACGCATGCATAAGCTGGGCCGCATAGACCAACAACGTTACGAAGAAGCCCTGGCCGAACCCAATAGCGCCAGCTATCACGGCGCGACCCCGGAACTCGCGGCCCCTTATGTCGCCGAAATGGCGCGTGCGGAGATGGTCGGCCGCTATGGCAGCGATGCTTATACCGAGGGTTTCAATGTATTCACCACGGTTCCCAGTGACCTGCAACAGGCGGCCAATCTGGCAGTACGCAACGGCTTGATTGCTTACGACCAGCGCCATGGTTATCGCGGCCCGGAGAGCAGGCTTCCCGGCATGACCCAGGAAACCTGGCTGACCGAGCTCGCCAAGCAGAACTCCCTGGGCGGACTGGAGCCAGCGATCGTCACACAGGTGGAGAAGAGCGGCATTCTCGTGCTGCTGCGCGACGGCAAAGAAGAGGCCATAGCCTGGGAAAGCATGAAGTGGGCCCGCCCCTTCCTCAACACCAACAGCCTCGGCCCGCGCCCCCAGCAGCCAGCGGATGTCGCCCAGATCGGCGACCTGGTGCGAGTCAGGCGCCATGACGACGGCAGCCTGCACTTCAGCCAATTACCCCAGGCTCAAAGCGCGCTGATTTCTCTCGATCCGCAGACCGGCGCAATCCGCGCCCTGGTAGGCGGTTTTTCCTTCGAGCAAAGCAACTACAATCGCGCCATCCAGGCCAAACGCCAGCCCGGTTCCAGCTTCAAACCCTTCGTTTACAGCGCCGCGCTGGATAGCGGTTATACCGCGGCGAGCCTGGTCAACGACGCGCCTATCGTGTTCCAGGAAGCAGGTATGAGCGAAGCCTGGCGTCCGAAGAACGACAACAACACCTTCCTCGGCCCGATCCGCCTGCGCGAGGCGCTCTACAAATCACGTAATCTGGTCTCGATTCGCCTGCTCCAGGCATTGGGCATCGACTACACAGTGGAGTACGTCAGCCACTTCGGCTTCAGCAAGCAGGAGTTGCCGCATAACCTTTCATTGGCGCTTGGCACGGCAAACCTAACGCCCATGGAAATCGCCACGGGCTGGACCGTATTCGCCAACGGCGGTTACAAAACGCAGCCTTACCTGATCGAACGCATCGACAGCCGCCACGGCGAGACCCTGTATATCGCCAACCCGCCGAGCACGCCAAAGGCCGCAAAGACCGAGATCGCCTCCAATCCGGAGCCCGGAAATGACACCGCCAGCGTGGCGACTGCACTCGCGCCCAGCGCCGAACCTATACTGGCACCGCGGATTATCGACGAACGCACCGCCTACATCATGACCAGCATGCTGCAGGACGTGATCAAGCGCGGCACCGGTAGACGCGCCATGGCCATGGGCCGCGACGACCTTGCAGGCAAGACCGGCACCACCAACGAGTCGAAAGACAGCTGGTTCTCGGGCTACAACGGCGATTACGTCACCACAGTCTGGGCCGGCTTCGATCAACCCGAGAGTCTTGGCCGCAACGAATATGGCGGCACCGTCGCCCTGCCGATCTGGATGAGTTATATGAGCGCAGCGCTGAAGGACCGGCCGAGCCACCTTCCAGCCGAGCCAGAGGGCATTTTGACCCTGCGCATCGATCCCTATAGCGGCCGCGCAGCCCTGCCGGGAACTCCCGATGCCTATTTCGAACTATTCAAGAGCGAAGACTCGCCGCCACCGATGAGCGAGCTGGACCCAGCCCTGGGTATTCCGGGCAGCCCACTGCCGGCCGACGAGGTAGCCCCCTTCGATTTGTTTTAGAGATAGCCGCCACAAAGCTGTCAGCCTCGATTCGAAGGCCTCCAACTCAAGCCTTTTGAAGTTATGGCTTGACTTGAACCCAATAAAAAACCCGCCGAAGCGGGTTTTTTATTGGGTTCCGGCTTAGCCGTTGAACACGTCATCCACCGATTGCAGCGGGTAGTGCTTCGGATAAGGCAGGGTCGCCACGCCGCTTTCGATCGCGGCCTTGGCCACTGCGTCGCAGACCAGAGTGATCAGGCGCGGGTCCATCGGCTTCGGAATGATGTATTCGCGACCGAACGACAGGGAAATGCCACCGTAGGCATCGCAGACTTCCTGCGGTACCGGCAGCTTGGCCAGATCACGCAGGGCCAGAGCAGCGGCGATCTTCATTTCTTCGTTGATGCGCGTGGCGCGAACGTCCAGGGCACCGCGGAAGATGAAGGGGAAACCGAGCACGTTGTTGACCTGGTTCGGATAATCCGAACGACCGGTGGCCATGATCACGTCGTCACGTACGGCGTGAGCCAGTTCCGGCTTGATTTCCGGGTCCGGGTTGGAGCAGGCGAAGACGATCGGCGTCGGCGCCATACGCATCAGGTCTTCCTGGCTGAGCAGGTTGGCGCCAGACAGGCCAACGAACACATCGGCGCCGTCGAGTGCGTCGGACAGGGTGCGCTTGGGCGTTTCGTGAGCGAAAACGGCCTTGTACTGGTTCAGATCGTCGCGACCGGAGTGGATCACGCCCTTGCGGTCGATCATGAAGATGTTCTCGACCTTGGCGCCCATGCTGATCAGCAGCTTCATGCAGGAGATCGCGGCGGCACCGGCGCCGAGGCAGACGATCTTGGCTTCCGGCAGAGTCTTGCCGGCGATTTCCAGGGCGTTGAGCATGCCGGCCGCGGTGACAATCGCGGTGCCGTGCTGGTCATCGTGGAATACTGGAATGTCGCACTGTTCGATCAGCGTGCGTTCGATCTCGAAGCACTCGGGTGCCTTGATATCTTCCAGGTTGATGCCGCCGAAGGTGATGGCAATGCGGCGCACTGTGTCGATAAAGGCTTGCGGGCTCTCGGACTCGACTTCGATGTCGAATACGTCGATACCGGCGAAGCGCTTGAACAGCACGCCCTTGCCTTCCATAACCGGCTTGGAAGCCAGCGGGCCGAGATCGCCGAGGCCCAGAATCGCGGTGCCGTCGGAGATAACTGCCACCAGATTGCCCTTGCCGGTGTAGCGATAGGCCAACTCCGGATCACGCGCGATTTCACGCACAGGCTCAGCGACACCCGGGCTATACGCCAGCGACAGGTCGCGAGCGGTTGCGGTGGGCTTGGTTAGCTCGACACTCAGCTTACCCGGACGGGGATTGGCATGATATTCGAGAGCGGCTGTTTTCAGATCAGACATAGTGGCATTTCCGCTTTGGGCTGTTGACAGGCAGGCGGCCGAGGATACGCAAGTTGCATACAGCTGCACAAGACTGACCCGCTTGCCTAGCAGGCTGTTGAAAAACTACCTACGCAGACGATCCTGCGCCAAAAACGACCTCGAAATGCTCATTTACACCAGTAAACTCCGCTTTTTTGGCCACTTTTGCCTTGTCTCACCTGCCTCGCCTACGTTTTTCAACGACCTGCTAGGAGTGAAGATTCAGCGCACGACTTTCAGCCAATCACCGGCTGCTGGCTCGCCAGAAGGGTAGAGATTGTTCAGCAAGCGCAAGGTGCCAAGCGCGTCGCCAGGCAGCCTGCTGTGCTTGGCCAGCGCCGCCATGCGCTGACCTGGCTTGACCTTGATCAGCTCAATGCGCAGCGGCTCGGCCAGTTTACGCTCGGCGCTAGTCAGCGGATGCAGGCTCCCGATCACCGCGAGAAACTGCTTATCCCAGACATCCATCGAGGCCCTGCCCCGTACCGCCGCAACGAACAAGTAATCCCGCGCACCATGCCGGAGAACCGCCACGCGCTTGGGCGCATTACCGCCAATCAGCGCGCTGTAGCCCTGCAGCCCTGCCTGTCGCAGTTCCACGCCACCAAGTAAGCGCTGACCGCCGACACTTTGGCGCAGGAGCTGTTCGGGCGTGAGGTTCTGCGGGTTGGCCTCCAGAGTCATGGCAATGAAAGCCTGCTGGTCCGCCGCATGCCCGATCAAGGCGTCAGGCCGATTGAGGATGCTCCAGCCATCTGGAAACTTCAGGGCGAAGTTCAGCTGTGCATGATAGAAGCGCTGGCCCCGACGCACGCCGGTATCGGCCGAGTCGCCGAATGGCAGCCCTTCGAGGCGTTTCAGAAAGGCCTGACGATTGACTTCCTGTTGCCCGGTCGCCAGCGCTCGCGCCGAGCCAAGTACCTGCTGCAGGCGCCTGTCGTTATCCGGATGAGTGTCGAACAAACCGTGATAGCCGTCGGCCGGCTGCGCTTCGCCACGCTTGCTAGCCTGATCGCGGGCGAACACCTCCTGATTCTTCAGTACCCTGACCACTTCGATCATCGCCTGCGGGTCATAGCCGCTGCGCGCCAGGTATTGGGCACCTAAACCATCGGCCTCCAGCTCCATATCGCGGCCATAACCACGGACGAAGGCGCTACCCAGCACATTGGTCAGATCGCCAGCCGCACCGACGCCTGTGCCGATGGCTACCGCCTGACCGAGAATATTCCAGGCGCTCGCCTGGCTCTGCTGCTGCACGCTATGGCGCGCGGTCACGTGCCCCACCTCGTGGCCGAGTACGGCAGCCAGTTCCGCCTCGGAGTTGAGGTAGGCGAGCAACCCACGATGGATATAGATATAACCACCGGGCAAGGCGAAGGCATTGATGTCGGGGCTGTCGACCACCGTGAATTGGTACGCGAGCTGATTACGGTGACTGCTTCTCGCCACCCGCTCACCGACCTGCTGCACATAAGCCTGCAGTTTTTCGTCGGGGTAACGTGGGTTCTGTTTGAGGATTTCCTGGTTATAACGCCGACCGAGCTCGAGCTCCCGCTGCTCGCTCATCATCACGAAATTAGTGCGCCCGGTGGCCGGGTTGACCGCACAGCCCGCCAACTGCCCAAGCAACAAACACAGCAACAACGCGCGCATCGTCATGGCAGCACCTCAAGCATCGCCCGGTCGGTCAACGGCAGCATCCAACGCGCCTGGCTGGCCTTCAGGCCACCCCGCTTGGCGCGATCGATCACCCAGCCACGGGCCTCTACCCGGCTACCTGCCAAGCCCTGCAATTGGCCCACATCGAAGTGCTCGAACAATTTTTCGGGCACCTGCAACACCAAAGAGCCGCCCATTTCCAACCAGACACCACCCCGGTTGCGCTCGACACGCAGCACCTCGCCATGGACCAAGGCGAAACCGCCGCGGTGTAGCTGCACCGGGGTCTGCACCTGCGCCTGCGCCTGCCGCCACAAACCGAGACGCGCCTGCCGCGCGCTGCGCTCGGCGGCCCGCTGGCATTCGACCAAGGCCAGATTGGGCGCAACCGCCAACCAGTAGCCCAGACCCTCGGCCAACAACTGGGCTTCGAGGTTGCCGCCGCGAGCATCGTAGGCATGTGCCAGCGTGCGGCCGTAATGATCCTTAGCCTGACTGCCCACCTGCAGCCTGACCCGCCCATCACTGGCGGCTACCAGCGCCTGTAAGCGTCGGCGGGCCGCTTCGGCGAACGGCTCAACGGAGCGGCTTTGCCGCCCCAGCTCGGGGGTATTCAAGCCGATCAGACGCACGCTACGACCATCCTTCAGGCGCAACGTGTCGCCATCTACCACCTTCTGCACCTGGGCACTCGGCAGCCCGTCCGGCATCGGACAGAACGCCTGGGCCGCACCGAGCCAAATCGCAGAAACGAAAAAGGCGCCCACCAGGGACGCCTTTTTCAGTAGCGCGGCACAACCCATCAGGGCATCCGTCGCTGCGCGCAAGCTTACTGCTTGGCGCCGAACATGCCGAAACGCTGCTTGAAGCGATCGACACGGCCGCCGGTATCCAGCATTTTTTGCTTGCCGGTGTAGAACGGGTGGCATTCGTTGCACACGTCCAGGCTCAGCGGCTTGTTCAGGGTGGAACGGGTTTCGATCACGTTGCCGCAGCTGCAAGTAGCGGTGATGGCTTCGTAAGTAGGATGGATATCGGCTTTCATGGTGTATTCCTCGGGCTAGCGTGCCGCCACCCAACACTATTGTTGAGTACCGCACGGAATTAGGCTGCGGATGATACCAGAGTGCCGCCGCGACGCAAGCCGCCACGCCAGCCGGCCATCGCCCGGCTGCGTGCTAAGATCGCGCCTCGCCACTTTCGACAGAGCCCAGGAGCTCCACCGCGTGCCCGACGCCATTCTGCGCCTCGCCCTGCCCTCGCCGCTACGCCGCTTGTTCGACTACCGCGCCCCGCCCGGCGTGCCGCGTAGCGCCTTGCAGCCCGGCGTACGCCTGCGCGTGCCCTTTGGTCGGCGCGAGATGATCGGGATTTTGATCGAGCTGGCCGAGCACAGCGAGGTGCCAGCAGAGAAACTCAAACCGGCCCTACAGCTGCTCGATGCCCGCACGCCGCTGCCGCCGGCACTGTTCAAGCTCTGCCTGTGGACCGCGCAGTATTACCAGCACAGCCTCGGCGATACGCTCAGCTGGGCGCTACCGGTGTTGCTGCGCCAGGGCGAGCCGGCAGAGGCGCGGCAAGAGCGCTTCTGGTGCATGGCCGAAGGCGCACAATTGGATGACCCGCGCCTGAACCGCGCAACGCGCCAGCGCGAAGCGCTGAAAACCATTGCCCAACACCCCCACGGCGTCGCCCATCGATTGCTCAGCACGCTGCAACTGCACAAGGGCAGCCTCGATCTGTTGCTGGAAAAGGGCTTGGTGGAAATCCAGGTACGCCGCCACGCCGCCAGCCCCCGCCACGCCAACTGGCTGGCCCAGCCGGAGCTGCCGCTGAACGCCGAGCAGCGCGCCGCGACCGAGGCGATCCGCTCGGGCTTCGGCGGCTTCAATGCCTTTCTCCTGGCGGGAGTGACCGGCAGCGGCAAGACCGAGGTTTATCTGCAGTTGATCCGCGAAACCCTGGAAGCCGGCAAACAGGCTTTGGTACTGATTCCCGAAATCAACCTTGGCCCGCAGACCCTGGCGCGCTTCGAGCAGCGTTTCAATGCACGCATCGCCCTGCTGCACTCCGCAGTCAGCGACCGCGAGCGCCTGGATGCCTGGCTGGCGGCCCGCGACGGCGAAGCCGATATCATCATCGGCACCCGCTCGGCGCTGTTCACCCCGATGCAGCGCCCCGGCCTGATCATCATCGACGAGGAGCACGACGCCTCCTATAAGCAGCAGGAAGGCTTGCGCTATCACGCCCGTGACCTGGCCGTGGTGCGCGCGCGCCAGGAGAACATTCCGATCCTGCTCGGCTCCGCCACCCCGTCGCTGGAAAGCCTGCATAACGCCCATAGCGGCCGCTACGCCCTGCTGCATCTGCGCGAACGCGCCGGCGGCGCCAAACAACCGCGCTTCCTGCGCCTGGACGTGAAAAGCCGACCACTGGATTCCGGCATCTCCGGCCCCATGCAGCAAGCCATCGCCCA
>CAMPJN010000039.1 GCA_946886875.1 uncultured Pseudomonas sp. | reverse complement strand
TGAACGTGCCGGTGACGCCCGAAGGCGGCCTGACCTTCGAGGACGGCATCTCCGCACCGGGCAAATACGTCGAGCTGATCGCGCATATGGACGTGATCGTGCTGATCTCCAACTGCCCACAGCTGAACAACCCGTGCAACGGCTACAACCCGACCCCGGCCGAGGTATTGGTGTGGGATTGAGAGCACAAGGATCAAGCGTAGGTTGGGCTGAGCTACGCGAAGCCCAAAAACCATGATGCACACCAGTTCATGTTGGGCTTCGCACGCTCAGCACCAACCTACGTACTGAAGCCGCTCCCAGAAAACGCAGCGCACCAAATTCCCACCCTGGACGACCGGGGTGCAGACCGAATACCGCGGGACGGCCCGCTTGCCCTTTCGAGGGAGACAAACATGTACACCAAACTGCTGATCGCCAACCGCGGCGCCATTGCCTGCCGCATCCTGCGCACGCTCCATGCATTGCGCGTAGGCGGCGTGGCCGTCTACTCCGAAGCCGACGCCGCCAGCCTGCATATCCAACAGGCGGACGAGGCCCATAGCCTCGGCGAAGGCCCGGCCGCGGGCACCTACCTGCAGGTCGAGAAGATTCTCGCCGTGGCCAAGCAATCCGGCGCTCAAGCCATCCACCCCGGCTATGGCTTTCTCTCGGAGAACGCGGCCTTCGCCGAAGCCTGCGAAGCCGCGGGCATCGCCTTTGTCGGGCCGACGCCGGAGCAATTGCGCGTATTCGGCCTTAAGCACACCGCCCGCGCCCTGGCCAAACAGCACGGCGTGCCGATGCTCGAAGGCACCGAACTGCTGGAAAACCTCGACGCCGCCTTGATCGCTGGCGAGCAAGTCGGTTACCCGGTGATGCTCAAGAGCACCGCTGGCGGTGGCGGTATCGGCATGCGCGTGTGCCATAGCGCCGAGGAACTGAGCGAGGCCTTCGAGGCGGTCAAACGCCTGGGGCAGAACAACTTCAGCGATAGCGGCGTATTTATCGAGAAATACATCCAGCGCGCCCGCCACCTGGAAGTGCAGGTATTCGGCGATGGTAAGGGCGAAGTATTGGCCCTGGGCGTGCGTGACTGCTCGGTGCAGCGGCGCAACCAGAAGGTGCTGGAAGAAACCCCGGCACCCAACCTGCCGGCTGGCATGGCCGAAGAGCTATGCGCGGCGGCGATCAAGCTGGCCAAGGCGGTCAGCTACCGCAGCGCCGGTACAGTCGAATTCGTCTACGACAGAGAGGCGGCGCGCTTCTACTTCCTCGAAGTGAATACCCGTTTGCAGGTCGAGCATGGCGTTACCGAACAGGTGTGGGGCGTCGACCTGGTGCGCTGGATGATCGAGCTGGCGGCCGGTGACCTACCGCCTTTGGCCGAATTGGCCAAGAACCTGAAACCCAGCGGCCATGCGATCCAAGCTCGGTTGTACGCCGAAGATCCGGGCCGCGACTTCCAGCCAAGCCCCGGTCTGCTTACCGCCGTGGATTTCCCGGTGACCGATGGCAAAAATCTGCGTATCGACACCTGGGTCGAGGCCGGTTGCGAGATCCCGCCCTACTTCGACCCGATGATCGCCAAGGTCATCACCTGGGCCGCGACCCGCGACGCCGCCAGCACCGCGCTGGATCAGGCCCTGGCCGATACCGTCCTTTATGGCGTGGAAAGCAATCGCGATTACCTGCGGCAGATCCTCGTCGATGCGCCCTTCGCCAGCGGCAAGCCCTGGACCCGCTGTCTGGAAGGCCTGCACTACCAGGCCAGCACCTTCGAAGTGCTGAGCGCCGGCACCCAGACCACGGTGCAGGACTTCCCCGGCCGCCTCGGCTACTGGGCCGTCGGCGTGCCGCCGTCCGGGCCTATGGACGACCGCGCCCTGCGCCTGGGCAACCGCCTGTTGGGTAACGAGCAAGGCGCCGCCGCCCTGGAAATCACCATGAGCGGCCCGACCCTGCGCTTCAATACCGATGCCGTGGTCGCGGTGACCGGCGCGCCTATCCCGCTGAGCATCGACGGCGTCGAGCAACCGCTGAGTACCGCGCTGATGATCAAGGCCGGCAGCACGCTTAGCCTCGGCACCATTCAAGGCGCCGGCGCCCGCAGCTACCTGTGCCTGCGCGGCGGCCTGCAGGTGCCGGATTATCTCGGCAGCAAAAGCACCTTCACCCTCGGCCAGTTCGGCGGTCATGGCGGCCGCGCGTTGCGCGCCGGCGATGTGTTGCATCTATTACCGCTCGCCGATAACACTGCCGGCGCGCAATTGCCCGTCGAGCTATGCGCCGCACTGCCGGCCGTGCGCGAAATCCGCGTGATCTACGGCCCCCATGGCGCGCCTGAGTATTTCACCCCAGCCTATATCGACACCTTCTTCGCCACCGCCTGGGAAGTGCACTTCAACTCCAGCCGTACCGGCGTGCGCCTGATCGGGCCCAAGCCCGAGTGGGTACGCGACAGCGGCGGCGAGGCCGGCCTGCATCCCTCGAATATTCACGACAACCCCTATGCCATAGGGGCGGTGGACTTCACCGGCGATATGCCGGTAATCCTCGGCCCGGACGGCCCGAGCCTCGGCGGCTTTGTTTGCCCGGTGACCATTATCGAGGCGGATCTGTGGCAGCTGGGGCAGTTGAAAGCCGGCGATAAAGTGCGCTTTGCGCCGGTGGATATCGCCACAGCGCGGGAGCTGGCAAAAGCCGGCAATCTTGAATGTGCGAGCCTTCGTAGGAGCGGCCTTGGCCGCGATCAAGCTGACAACGCAATCGCGGCCAAGGCCGCTCCTACAAAAGACAATACCCTCACCTCCCCCATCGTCCTCGATATCGGCCAGGCCGATAAACGCCTGGTCGCGCGCCTGTCCGGCGACACCCATCTGCTGCTGGAGATTGGCGCGCCTGAGCTGGACCTGGTGCTGCGCTTTCGCGGTCATGCACTGATGCAGGCGCTGGAAGCCAAGCAGCTCGATGGCGTGATCGACCTCACCCCCGGCATCCGCTCGCTGCAGGTGCATTACCAACCGGAAACCCTGTCGCTGGCCAATCTGCTGGCCATAGTTGTCGGCGTATGGGATGCGGTCTGCGCCGCGCAGGACCTCAAGGTGCCCTCGCGGATCGTCCATTTGCCGCTGTCCTGGGACGATCCGGCCTGCCAGCTGGCTATCGAGAAATACATGACCACGGTGCGCAAGGACGCGCCCTGGTGCCCGAGCAATCTGGAATTTATCCGCCGGATCAACGACCTGCCAAATCTCGATGAGGTGTACCGCACGGTGTTCGACGCCAGCTACCTGGTGATGGGCCTGGGTGATGTCTACCTCGGCGCGCCTGTGGCCACGCCGCTGGACCCGCGCCATCGCCTGGTCACCACCAAATACAACCCGGCGCGCACCTGGACCGCCGAGAACTCGGTGGGCATCGGCGGCGCCTATATGTGCGTGTACGGCATGGAAGGCCCCGGCGGTTACCAGTTCGTCGGCCGCACCCTGCAGATGTGGAACCGCTACCGCGAGGTTGCGGCTTTCGATGGCAAGCCCTGGCTGCTGCGCTTCTTCGACCAGATCCGCTTCTACCCGGTATCCGCCGACGAGCTCACGCGCATCCGCCGCGACTTCCCCCTGGGCCGTTACGACTTGCGTATCGAACACAGCGAGTTGCATCTGGCTGACTACCAGGCCTTTCTCGCCGAGCAAGCCGAGGGCATCGCCGCCTTCCGCGCCCAGCAACGCGGCGCCTTCGATGCCGAGCGCCAGCACTGGATCGAATCGGGCCAGGCGCATTTCGACAGCGAGGAAATGGCGCCGGACCTCGGCGAGGACGCGCCCCTCGGCGCCGGCCAGCACGGCATCGAAAGCCATATCGCCGGCAACCTCTGGCAAGTGCAGGTGGAAGTCGGCGCGACGGTAAAAGCCGGCGACGTACTGGTGATTCTCGAGTCGATGAAAATGGAAATCCCCCTGCTCGCCCCGCGCGACGGCGTGGTCAGCGAGGTGCGCGTGCAGCCCGGCTCGCCGGTACGCGCCGGACAGCGGGTGGTGGTGCTGGAGGAGTCCTGAAGCTGACCTGGGTGGTGGATGGAAAAACGCCATCCACCCTACAAACTCTCACCGTAGGGTGGGTCACGCTTCATCGACCCACCAAGCGGACTCGCACCGAACGAGGAAGCCTGACATGCCCCATGAATTAGACCTGCGCCTCGACGCGCTAAAAGCCGCCTACCAAAACGGCAGCACCACCCCGCGCCAACTGATCGCCGCCCTGCGCGAGCAGGCCGCAGCGCTTAACCCTGAGTTCAACCTGTTTATCCACCTGCTAACCGAGACGGAGCTGGAACCCTATCTGGCGGCACTGGACGGCAAAACAGCAGCCGATCTGCCGCTGTACGGCGTGCCCTTCGCGATCAAGGACAATATCGACCTGGCCGGCGTGCCGACCACCGCCGCCTGCCCGGCCTTCGCCTATACGCCCGAACGCAGCGCGACCATAGTCGAGCAATTGATCGCCCTCGGCGCCGTGCCGCTGGGCAAAACCAATCTCGACCAGTTCGCCACCGGCCTCAACGGTACCCGCTCGCCCTATGGCGCCTGCCGCAACTCGGTGCATCCGGACTACCCGTCCGGCGGTTCCAGTGCCGGCTCGGCCCTGGCCGTGGCGCTCGGCGTGGCCAGCTTCGCCCTGGGCACCGACACCGCCGGCAGCGGCCGGGTGCCGGCGGCGCTGAACAATCTGGTCGGTTTGAAAGCCAGCAAAGGCCTGCTTTCCACCGCCGGCGTGGTGCCCGCCTGCCGCACTCTGGATTGCGTGACCTACTTCACCGCCAGCGCCCGTGAAGCCAGCCAGTTGCTGGCGCTGACCGCCAAGCTCGATGCGCACGATCCCTACAGCCGCGCCAATCCGTTATGGAACGCGGGCGCGGCGTTCGGCGCCGGGCGCCCAGGCTTTCGTTTCGGCGTGCCCAAGCAGCTGGAGTTTCTCGGTTGCCAAGAGAGCCCGGCGCTATTCGCCGCCACCATCGAGCAGCTGAAGGCGATGGGCGGCGAAGCGGTGGAAATCGACTTCGTACCCTTTCTCGAAGCCGCGCGGCTGCTTTATGAAGGCCCTTGGGTGGCCGAGCGTTACAGCGTCGCCGGCGAATTAATTGAGCGACATCCGGATGCGGTGCTGCCGGTGATCAAGGCCGTTCTGGAGAAAGCGCCCGGGGTCAGCGGCGTCGATACATTCCGCGCCCAATACCGCCTGCAGGCGCTGAAAGCGATTTGCGATCGCATCATGAGCGAGCTCGACTGCGTACTGACCCCGGCCTACCCGCGCCCGGTGACCCTGGCCGAGTTGCAGGCCGAGCCGGTCGCACGCAACTCCGACCTGGGCTACTACACCAACTTTATGAATATGCTCGACTACGCCGCCGTCGCCGTGCCTGCCGGTTTTATGCAAAACGGCCTACCCTGGGGCGTAACCCTGTTCGGCCGCGCCTTTACCGATCAATACCTGCTCAGCCTGGCCGATGGCTTGCAGCGCCAGCATGGCCTGCCATTGATCGGCGGCAGCGTGCCGCAAACAAACGCACCCGCCACAGTTGCGGGTAACGACCGCGCGCGCCTGGTGGTCTGCGGCGCGCACCTCGACGGTCTACCACTCAATTGGCAACTGAAACAGCGCGGCGCCAAGCTGATCCAGGCCACCAAGAGTTCGGCGGATTACCAGCTACACGCACTGGCCGGCGGCCCGCCCTTCAGGCCAGGCATGGTTCGCGTTGCCGAAGGCGGCGTGGCCATCGAGGTGGAAGTCTGGGAGCTGCCGAGCAGCGAGCTGGGCTCCTTTCTCACCGGCATTCCGGCGCCCCTGGGTCTGGGCAAGGTGCAATTGGCCGACGGCAGTTGGGAGACCGGCTTTATCTGCGAGCCCTACGGTTTGGCGGGCGCAAGCGATATCAGCCACTTCGGCGGCTGGCGCGCGTATTTGCAGGCTAAGGCGCAGTAGCCTGAACAAAAGACGGGCATTTCCCGGATTGCGCTTGGGCTTACCCGGGCGCACGCGAACGCAATGAACGGGCCATCGACCGTCCGGCCAGACAGCGCGGATTGGCCGGCACGGCGCTTGCTACGGAGGCTACAATAGCGCCCATATTTTTCTTCAGTAGAGCCTTGTATGCCTCGCCCTTCGCCCATCGCCCGGCAACGACCGCTGATACTGCTGATTCTGCTGCTGCTCGGCTTCGGCTTTCTCGCCACCTCGCTGGTCAGCTACTACACCGCGCTCGACTCGATCCGCGCCAGCATCATCGACACCGAACTGCCGCTGACCTCGGATAATGTCTATTCGGAAATCCAGAAGGACCTGGTACGGCCGATTCTGATTTCCTCGATGATGTCGCGCGACACCTATATGCGCGACTGGGTGATGGCCGGCGAGCAGGATGCCGAGCAGATCACCCGTTACCTGCAGGAAGTGCAGGAACACTACGGCACCGTAACCAGTTTCTTCGTCTCCGAGCAGACCCATACCTATTACCAGGCCAAAGGCGTACTCAAACAGGTCGAAGAAAGCGAGCCGCGCGATGCCTGGTATTTTCGCGTACGCGATATGCAGGCGCCCTATGAGATCAATGTCGACGTCGACATGGCCAACCAGGACCGCCTGACGGTTTTCATCAACTACAAGGTGTTCGACTACCAGCAACGCTTTCTCGGCGCTACCGGCGTTGGCCTGACCGTGGATGCCGTGGTCGAGCTGATCGATACCTACCAGCAGCGTTACAATCGCAGCGTGTTCTTCGTCGACGCCGACGGCCGTATCGTCCTCACCGGCGCCAGTGGCGGTGCGATGGGCGCCAAGGTTGGCCAGACACTCGACCAACTGCCCGGGTTGGATAGCCTTAGCGTGCCGCCGCAAAGCGGCAACTTTCAGTACCAGGAACATGGCCGCAATCACTTTCTCAATGTGCGCTTCATACCCGAGCTGAATTGGTACCTGTTCGTCGACAAGCACGAGAACGGCGACCTGGCCGGAATCCGCAAATCCCTATACCTGAACTTGCTGGTGTGCCTGCTGGTGACCGCTATAGTCGTCAGCATTGTCAGTGTCGCCCTGCGTCGTTATCAGGCACGGATCACTGCGCTGGCCACCACCGACCAATTAACCGAACTGCTCAACCGCCGCGGCTTCGATCTGCTCGCCAGCCAGGCGTTGCAAGAGGCGCGGCGCAACCAGAGCCAACTCTGCGCGCTGATGCTCGACCTGGATAGCTTCAAGGAGCTCAACGACAGCCATGGCCACCAGGCCGGCGATGAAGTGCTGCGCGGCTTTTCCCGCAACCTGCGCGACGACCTGCGCCAGGCGGATATCCTCTGCCGCTGGGGCGGCGAGGAGTTCGCCCTGCTGCTCAAGGACACCTCGATGGAACAAGCGCGGGCGCTGGCGCAGAAGATCCGCCAGCGTACCGAACAAAGCGAGTTCGAATACAACGGCAGCACCTTGCACGTCACCACCAGCATCGGCCTGGCGCAGCTGCACGCTGACGAGTCCCTCGAACAATTACTGGCCCGCGCCGACCGTGCGCTCTACCGCGCCAAACAAGGCGGGCGCAACCGTCTCTGTGAAGAGAGCGCATGAACGCCGCCCACTGCCCGTGCTGCGGGCAACTCAATCAATGCGCCCAGGCGGAGACGGCGACACCGGTGGAACACTGCTGGTGTTTCGCGGTGCGCATTGATCCCGAGCGACTCGCCAGCCTGCCTGAAGCCCAACGCAACCGCGCCTGCCTGTGCCCGCGCTGCGCTCAAGGCTTGCCGCCTGCCGACAAGCCAGACAGCTGATGCGCCGCCTAAGAGTCGATGAAAGCGTTTGCGGTGGTCCGGCACTTCGGCGATTGGCGCGAGCGACTGATCGATCGCCAGCAAGCTGGCTCCTACACGCCACCCACGCCAGTCACTAGCCATGCGCCTTGACCGCTTTCTCAGCAACCTGCCCGCCTTCAACCGCAAGAACGTGCGCCATCTGCTCGCCGGTGGACGGGTGTGGGTGGACGGCCAGCCGGTCCGCGATGGCCACTGCGAGGTACGGGTGTTCAGCCGGGTCGAGGTTGACGGACAACTGTTGCAGGCCGGCAAGGCGGCGCGCTATTTCATGCTGCACAAACCCATAGGGGTGGTCAGCGCCACCGAGCATCCCGAACACCGCACCGTACTCGATCTTCTCGATGAACCGGACAAGCACGAGCTGCATCTGGCAGGGCGCCTGGACCTCAACACCAGCGGCCTGCTGCTGGTGACCAACGATGGCCAGTGGTCGCGCCGCGCCACCAGCCCTACCGGCAAACAGCCCAAGGTCTATCGGGTCGAAACCGAGCACGAGATAGACCCCGCCTGCGTCGAAGTCTTCGCCCGTGGCCTGTACTTCGCCTACGAAGATCTGACCACCCTGCCCGCCGTGCTGGAGATACTCGCCCCTCGGCAAGCCCGGCTGACACTTTTCGAGGGCCGCTATCATCAGGTCAAGCGCATGTTCGGCCACTTCCGCAACCCGGTCGTCGGCCTGCACCGCCAGAGCATGGGGGCGATTCAGCTCGATCCGCAGCTAGCCACGGGCCAGTATCGCCCGCTGACTGCGCAAGAAGTTGCCAGCTTCTAGCGGTGCCTGACGCCAACTTCTGCAGAAGTCACGCCCACCAGCAATCAACCGATAAACGGTAGTGCGCTAAGCAAATAAACGCTTGTCAGGGTCCAGACCCGCTGCTTAAATCCAACCACAAGGTCTTAACGTGACTAGACAGTCACAAGAGCCGTTCAAGCGTTCTTTCGGTTGTTGCGCTCTGCGCGAAAGTGGGTTCCTGCCTGGTAACACGAAGTTTCCCCGTACCCTTTTTCAGGGCTGCGGCGGACAGCTGTTTCAGCCCTAACTGATTGAAAATAAATAACTTATAAAAATATCCCGCCTGACGTCTGTTTGTCATGTTCGGGCGCTTTCCTGACTGTCCTATTTGCCCGGTTAACGACCTTGGTTCGCTAGCCATGCCCAATTTTGCGCCAGGAGGAAACGATATGAAGCCAGCTACCGCTGTCATCGATATCAACAGGACCTACAAGGTCCACACGGAGTTTTACGCTAACCCGGCGGCCCGCAAGACCATCATTCTGGTCAACGGCTCTCTGGCCACCACGGCCTCATTTGCGCAAACGCTTCGCTATTTGCACCCGCATTTCAATGTGGTGCTGTACGACCAGCCCTATGCCGGTCAGTCCAAGCCGCACAACAGCCACAACCGGCCAATCAGCAAGGAAGACGAAGCCAACGTCCTTCTGCAATTGATCGAGCATTTCCAGGCAGACCATCTGCTGTCGTTTTCCTGGGGCGGAGTCGCCGCCATGCTGGCCCTGGCGCAGCGCCCGGCGCGCATCGAAAAAGCGGTGATCAGCTCGTTCTCGCCGCTGCTCAACCGGCCGATGCTCGACTATCTCGACAACGCCCTCACCCATTTGCACGCGGTGGACGGCAACAGTGTCGGGCACCTGATCAACAACACCATCGGCAAGTATTTGCCATCGTTGTTCAAACGTTACAACCACCGCCACATCAGCAATCTGGACAGCCATGAGTACTTGCAGATGCACGCGCACATCAGCGAGGTGATCCATCTCGACAACCGCGGCCAGATGGAATGCCTGTCGACCATCGAAGCGCCGATACTGTTCGTCAATGGCGAACACGACGCTTACACCACCGCCGATGACGTCCGCCTCTTTGCCGAGCATATTAAGAACTGCCAGTTCGCCACCATCGATAATGCCGGCCACTTTCTCGACATGGAGCACAAAGGCGCCTGGCTGCAAAGCCGCGCGGTGGTATTGGGCTTCCTCCAGGAACCGGCCCCCGCCGCGACCAGCTACCGAGCACAGCCCGATCTAGAACACGCGATCGCCGTATGATCACGCCCCCTTGGCGCGGCAACTCGGCAACGAGTTGCCAAAGCCAGGCTTCATTTTGCCGACGAACTCCGGTATAAAGGCACCCGCTGCGGGCGTCGTATAATGGCATTACTCCAGCTTCCCAAGCTGATAACGAGGGTTCGATTCCCTTCGCCCGCTCCAGATGTCAACGAAAAAGCCCTGCTCACCAGCAGGGCTTTTTCGTTTCCGGTAACTGCACACCGGTTGCGCCCGATCAGCAGCAAACAATCCCCCGCTTCGTTTAATTTTTCGTATTGCGAAAAACCGGCGACACCACCTTGCCGTTCTAAAAACACCCCACCTCACGTTTATTATCAATAAGCACGCTATTAGTCCGCTGCTAAAACAATGGCAGCTTTCTGGCCTTTGCCAGCAAAAAATACCGTTTATCCGATTGCCTCTCCATCCGCAAAAAACACTACGAACCAAACTGTCAGAACCAGTTTCTTAAATCACGTAAGGCTAATAACAGCCTTAGCGTTCTTAGCATTTAAGAGGAGTTTTAAAATGCCTAGCAATAGCAACCCTGGAAACTTCGCTAATGATCGGGCAAAAGCATCCGAAGCCGGTCGCAAAGGCGGTCAGAACAGCGGAGGCAACTTCGCCAACGACCGTGAAAAAGCATCGGAAGCAGGACGCAAAGGCGGCTCGCACAGCCATGGCGGCGGCCGTAGCTCATAATCTCTCTGTATGAGCTAGCCCATGAAGCGGTGGCTTATGAATAAGCCGCCGCTTTCTATATGACTGCTCGCGGCCAATCGCCTGATGGTAGCCGCAACGAACAATATATATATTTCATTCCACGTACCATTTGTACCCGCCAGTTATAAACCGACGAGCAGTTTTAGCGCTGCGCTAGTTATTGCAACACACAACAACGACACGCCTGAATGACATACCTTATATAAGCGCAGCGGCATAAGCATGCGAATATTCGGCTGCTGCTCGCTTCTGCACGTTATTTATTTCTCGACCATTTGCCCAACCACTGCAGCCGACTATCAGAGCGGCCACTCAGCACTTATGGGGGCAACTACCGGCCTCGAGAATGATTCGAAAATGAATAAGCAACCGGAGGTCTGATGGCAACCTTAACCAGCCTGCTCGACGCCAAGGGCTGCCCCTTGGAGCAGGAGCTTAAGTTAGCGCCGCCACCGCGCCTCAGCTCTTCAGCCGGTAACCGGTCTTGAAAATCCAGCCGACGGTAGCCACGCACAGCAGCAGGAAGCCGCCGATCATCCCCAGGCTGAGCGCCACGTTGACGTCGGATACGCCGTAAAAGCTCCAGCGGAAAGCGCTGATCAGATACACCACCGGATTGAACAGGGTGACGGTCTGCCACACCGGCGGCAGCATGCTGATCGAGTAAAAGCTGCCGCCGAGGAAGGTCAGCGGCGTGACTATCAGCGCTGGCACTATCTGCAGCTTCTCCCAGCCGTTGGCCCAAACGCCGATGATGAAACCGAACAGGCTGAAGGTCAGCGCGGTAAGTACCAGCAGCGCCAGCATCCACACCGGATGGAGAATCTCGAAGGGGACGAACAGCCGCGCGGTGATCAGGATGATCACCCCAAGAATCACCGACTTGGTCGCCGCCGCGCCGACATAGCCGACGAGGATTTCCAGGTAGGACACCGGCGCCGACAGCACCTCGTAAATCGTCCCCGAGTACTTGGGCATATAGATGCCGAACGAGGCGTTGGAAATGCTCTCGGTGAGCAGCGCCAGCATGATCAGCCCCGGCACGATAAAGGCGCCGTAACTGACGCCCTGGATCTGCGTCATGCTCGAACCTATGGCCGAGCCAAACACCACGAAATACAGCGAGGTACTGATCACCGGAGTGGCGATGCTCTGCAACAGGGTGCGCCAGGTGCGCGCCAGCTCGAACAGGTAGATGGCGCGAATCGCGTAGAAGTTCATGCGCGCGACTCCTGCACGAGATTGACGAAAATATCTTCCAACGAACTCTGACTGGACTGCAGATCTTTGAAGTCGATGCCGTGCTGGGCCAGATCCTTGAGCAGTTCGGCGATACCGGTGTGCTCGCCCTGGGTGTCGAAGGTGAACACCAGGGCATGGCCGTCGTCGCTCAGTTCCAACGGGTAACGTGCCAACTCGGCCGGAACGCTGGCCAAGGGTTGCTGCAACTGCAGACACAGCTGTTTCTTGCCGAGCTTGTGCATCAGCACCTGCTTGTCCTCGACCAGAATGATCCGCCCCTTGCTGATCACCCCGATACGGTCGGCCATTTCCTCGGCCTCCTCGATGTAATGGGTGGTGAGAATGATGGTCACCCCACGCTCGCGCAGACCGCGCACCATATTCCACATATCGCGGCGCAGCTCGACGTCGACGCCGGCGGTGGGCTCGTCGAGAAACAGAATCTGCGGTTCGTGGGACAGCGCCTTGGCGATCATCACCCGACGCTTCATGCCGCCGGACAGCTCGAACAGCCGCGCTTCCTTCTTCTCCCACAGCGACAGATCGCGCAGCAGGCGCTCCAGATATGCCGGATCGGGTTTCTTGCCGAACAGCCCGCGGCTGAATTTGACCGTCGACCAGACGCTTTCGAAGGCGTCGTTGAACAGCTCCTGGGGCACCAGGCCGATCTGCGAGCGCGCCGCACGGTAGTCCTTGATGATGTCGTGGCCACCCACCAATACCTTGCCGGAACCGGGATTGACGATGCCGCAGACGATGCTGATCAGGGTGGTTTTGCCGGCGCCGTTGGGACCGAGCAAGGCGAAGATCTCGCCCTTGCGGATATCCAGGTCAATGCTCTGTAGCGCCGGATGGCCGGATGCATAGGTCTTGCTCAGTTGCTGTATCGAGATCACCGGTTGCACGGGATGGCCTTGACTGAAGAACGGAAGCGCAGAGTGTATGTAATCCAGGGTGGTGGCGTGCAAGTGCCAAGTGGGATTTTCGCCTCGGGCGTTTACGGTTGGGATGCGGCCGGGGCTCAGGAGAGGGGCATCCGCTCCGCGAGAAAATCGATCAGGCTGCGCACCGAGGGCAGCAGGCCGCGCCTTGAGGGGAACACGGCATGCACCACACCGCCGCGCGGCGCCCAATGCGGGATGATGTCGAGCAGGCGCCCAGCCGCCAGATCGCGCTCCACCACCATGCACGGCAACTGCACCACGCCGACACCATGCAGGGCTGCCCGGCGCAGGGCGGACATATCGTCGCTGATCAGGCGCGGCCGGTGCCGTACCTCTGCGGTGGCGCCAGCGGGTCCTTCCAGGCACCAGCTATGCTCGCGCGGCGGGCCCCAGTCCAGGCTCGGCAGGCCGCTCAGGTCGGCGGGCAGCGGGGGTAGTTCGCGGCCTTGCATAAATTCCGGGCTGGCCACCAAACGCTGCGGGCTGTCGGCCAGCACGCGCATCACCAGGTCGCTGCTTTCCAGTGGAGGGAAACGCACCCGCAGTGCCAGATCGAGGCCTTCGCCAAGCACGTCGACGCGCCTATTGGTGGCTTCCAGCTGCACCTGAACCTTGGGGTACTCAAGCATAAAACGGCTGAGCAGGTCGGCCACCCGGTACTGCAGCAAGGTGGTCGGACAGCTCATGCGCACCAGCCCCTGGGGTTCCGAGCGCGTGCGTTCGATGGCCTCCCGCGCGGCCTGCGCCTCGACCAGCATGGCCTGGCAATGGCGCTGGTATTCCTGGCCCAGTTCGGTCACCGAGAAATGCCGCGGCGAGCGCTGCAGCAGACGCACCCCGAGACGCTCTTCGAGCAGGGCGATACGCCGGCTGAGCTTTGACTTGGGCATATTCAGCGCCCGGCCAGCGGCAGCGAAACCACCGTGTTCGACCACCTGGGCGAAGTAATAGAGGTCGTTGAGATCGTCCATCATCGTTCTCCAAATAGAACGCTGAGACTAAATTAGTCGGTCTATCGAGCCAAGTGTTGCACTTCTACAGTGTGCTCCATGCACTTTAGGAGGCACGCCATGAAGAAGATTCTCGGTCGCTACAGCAACAACCAACAGCATTGGGTAGGCGATGGTTTCCCGGTGCGCTCGCTGTTCTCCTACGACAGCCTAGGTCAACACATCAGCCCCTTCCTGCTGCTCGACTATGCCGGCCCCCACGAGTTTTCCCCAACCCAGCAACGCCGCGGCGTCGGCCAGCATCCACACCGCGGTTTCGAGACGGTGACCATCGTCTATCAGGGTGAGCTGGAGCACCGCGACTCGACCGGCAGTGGTGGCCTGATCGGCCCCGGCGACGTGCAATGGATGACCGCGGCGTCGGGCATCCTGCACGAGGAATTCCACTCGGCGGCCTTTAGCGAAAAAGGCGGCACCCTGGAAATGGTGCAGCTCTGGGTCAACCTGCCGGCCCACGACAAGTTGGCTGCGCCGGGCTACCAGACGCTGCTTAGTCAGGACATTCCGCTGCTGCCGCTGGCGGACGGTGCCGGCCAGCTGCGTTTGATTGCCGGTGAGTTCGCCGGCCAGCGCGGGCCAGCTCAGACCTTTACCGCCCTGGATATGTGGGATATCCGCCTGAATGCACGCAAGCCATTGCGCTTGTCTGTTGTCGAAGGCCGCAGCACGGTGCTGATCGTGCTGCGCGGCACGCTGCAGGTAAATGGCAGCCAGGCAGTTGGCGAGGCGCAAATGGTGCTGTTCGAGCGCGCCGGCGACGAATTGCTGCTGGAGGCCGAAAGCCAGGCCCTGGTGCTGTTGCTCAGCGGTGAACCGATCGACGAACCCATAGTCGGTTATGGCCCTTTCGTTATGAACAGCCAGACCGAGATCGCCCAGGCGCTCGCCGATCTGCGCAGTGGCTCATTCGGCCAACTACCGGCGTAGATCGCCCGGACTTCAGTTTCCCCGCCGCGCGCCACAGGGCAAACGGCCTTTACCCAAGCAAGAGGACATTGCCATGAGCACTCCCTACAAACGTCTCGACAAGGATCAGGCCGCAGTGTTGCTGGTCGACCACCAGACCGGCCTGCTGTCGCTGGTACGCGATATCGACCCGGACAAGTTCAAGAACAACGTGCTGGCCCTCGCCGACCTGGCCAGCTACTTCAAATTGCCGACCATCCTCACCACCAGCTTCGAGGACGGCCCCAACGGCCCGCTGGTGCCGGAACTCAAGCAACAGTTTCCGGATGCGCCCTATATCGCCCGTCCCGGCCAGATCAATGCCTGGGACAATGAGGACTTCGTCGCCGCGGTGAAAGCCACCGGGCGCAAGCAGCTGATCATTGCCGGGGTGGTCACCGAGGTCTGCGTGGCCTTCCCTGCGCTGTCGGCGCTGGAAGCCGGCTTCGAAGTCTTCGTGGTCACCGATGCCTCCGGCACCTTCAACGAAATCACCCGCGATTCGGCCTGGGAGCGCATGTCCGCATCCGGCGCCCAGCTGATGACCTGGTTCGGCCTCGCCTGCGAGCTGCACCGTGACTGGCGTAACGATATCGAAGGGCTCGGCACGCTGTTCTCCAACCATATCCCCGACTACCGCAACCTGATCAATAGCTACACCACCCTCACCGCCGGCAAATAAGCCGGCCGCAGGGTCTGCAAAGGCGCGCAGGCCCTGTTGCTTACCGTCAGCCAAAAACCCGTAGGATGGGTTAGCCGCGCAGCGACGTAACCCATCGAATAATTGATGGGTATCGCTGCGCTCAACCTGCGCGGCCCGACCCATCCTACGGGCTGCTGGTCGAACGGCGCTTGAGGCCAGCGCCTGGCCCTAGCATGATGAGCGGCATGAAGCCGACTTCCGAGCGCGACCAGACCGACACCGCCTTGGCGACCTTCCACCCCGCGGTCGCCGCCTGGTTTCGCCAGCGTTTCGGCGCGCCGACGCCAGCGCAGATCGAGGCCTGGCCGGCGATTGCCGCAGGGCGCTCGACCCTGGTCGCCGCGCCCACCGGTTCGGGCAAGACCCTCACCGCCTTCCTCGCCGCCATCGACGCCCTGGTGCGCGAAGGCCTGGCCCTGGGCGGCGAGTTGGCTGATCGTTGCAGCGTGCTTTACGTCTCGCCGCTCAAGGCGCTGTCCAACGACATCCGCATCAACCTCGAAGAACCGCTCGCCGGCATCCGCGCCGAGCTGCAACGCCAGGGCCTGGCCGATGTGCAGATCCGCACCGCGGTACGCACCGGCGACACCACCCAGGCCGAGCGCCTGGCGATGCGCAAGCAGGCGCCGCATATCCTGGTGACCACCCCGGAATCGCTCTATGTGCTGCTCGGCTCCGAATCCGGCCGAGCCATGCTCGCCGACTGCCGCAGCCTGATCGTCGACGAAATCCACGCCATCGCCGGCAGCAAACGCGGCAGCCACCTGATGCTCAGCATCGAACGCCTGGAAGCCCTGTGCCAACGGCGGCTGGTACGTATCGGCCTATCCGCCACGCAGAAACCTCTGGAGGCGGTGGCGCGCTTTCTGCTCGGTAGTCACCAAGCAGCGCCTGCAGCGGACCCCTGCCATATCGTCAATATCGGCTACACCCGCACCCGCGATCTGGCCATCGAAGTACCGCCCGTACCGCTGGATGCGGTGATGAGCAATGAAACCTGGGACAAGGTCTACGAACGCCTGGCCGAACTGGCCCAGCAACACCGCACCACCCTGGTATTCGTCAACACCCGGCGCCTGGCCGAACGCGCCTGCCGTCATCTATCCGAGCGCCTGGGCACGGCCGCAGTCGCGGCTCACCATGGCAGCCTGGCCAAGGAGCTGCGCCTGGATGCCGAGCAACGCCTCAAACGCGGCGAGCTGCGAGTGCTGGTGGCTACCGCCTCGCTGGAGCTGGGCATCGATATCGGCGAAGTCGAACTGGTCTGCCAGCTCGGTTCGCCACGCAGCAT
>CAMPJN010000038.1 GCA_946886875.1 uncultured Pseudomonas sp. | reverse complement strand
AGAACGAACTGTTCACCGCCAACCGTCGTTACAGCGAGGTTCGCTACACCGAAGAGTTTTCCATGTACCGAGTGATAGCCGCCATGGGCGATCTGTTGCGTCAGCAACAGGTTGTGGTCCCGGCCGAAGCAGTCGCCCTCTCAGAAGTTAAAAGCGAGGCGCGCCTGCCGGCGATGAAATAGTAGCGGTTGAGGAGTCGTACGAAGTGACGACCATGGAACGGGCTGGCGCAACCAGCGATCCGCGAGCGAGCCATGACGACCCATTGCTGGACGGGTTGTTGATCCTGTGCAAGCTGCACGACTGCTCCGCCAGCCGCGGCAGCCTGAGTGCCGGCTTGCCGATGCCCAAACAATGCCTGAGCGCCGAGTTGCTGCCGCGGGCAGCCGCGCGCGCGGGCTTGCAAGGGCGGGTATTGCGACGCGAGCTTTCGGCCATTTCCGCCTTGAACCTGCCCGTGCTGCTGTTACTCAAGGGCGGGCGTTGCGCGGTACTGCGCAAATGGGACGAGAAACACAGGGCCTTGATACTGCCCAGCGAAGCGGATGGCGGCGAACAGTGGGTCAGCCGCGAACAGCTGGCCAGCGATTACAGCGGCCAGGCATTCTTCGCCCGCCCCCGGCACGAGCTGGAGGAGGCTCGCACCCCGCTGGTACCGCGTATCGAAGCCTGGTTTCGCGACACCCTCAAGCTGTCGCGCTGGCTGTATACCGACGCCATTCTGGCCAGCCTGCTGATCAACGTCCTAGGCCTGATGGTTCCCCTTTTCATCATGCAGACCTACGATCGCGTGGTGCCCAACCAGGCCACCGCAACGCTCTGGGTACTGGCCATCGGTTTGTTTATCGGCACCTCGTTCGAACTGCTGTTGCGCGTGCTGCGTGCGCACTTGCTGGATAACGCCGGCAAGAAAACCGACGTGGTGTTGTCCGCCACCCTGTTCGAACGCATCACCGGCATGTCGATGAAAGCCCGCCCGGCCACCGTCGGCGGCTTCGCCCAAAGCATCCATGACTTTCAGGGCCTGCGCGAATTTCTCACCGCGGTGACCTTGACCAGCCTGATCGACCTGCCGTTCGCCCTGTTGATGATTCTGGTGATCTGGCTGCTGGGCGGCTGGTTGGTGGTGATCCCCTTACTGGCGTTCCCGCTGACCGCGGTGTTCGCCCTGATCATTCAATCGCGCCTGCGCGATACGGTAGAAAGGAGCCTGGCCCTGGCCGCGCAACGCCAGGCGCTGCTGATCGAAACCCTCGGTGGTTTGGAGATGCTCAAAGCCTGCGGCGCGGAAAGCGAGCGTCAGCACGCCTGGGAAAAAACCCACGGCGCCCTCACCCGCCTGGACAGCCATGGGCGCTTCCTGTCGTCGCTGGCGACCAACGGCACCCTGTTCTTCCAGCAGTTCGCCGGCATGGCGATCATAGTCGCGGGGGTCTACAGCATCATCGCCGGCGACCTCAGCGTCGGTGCCCTGGTCGCCTGCTACATGCTCGGCAGCCGGGTATTGGCGCCGCTCGGGCAGATCGCCGGGCTGATCACCCGCTATCAACAAGCACGCCTGACCATGACCAGCACCGATGCGCTGATGGCCCTGCCGCAGGAACGCCAGGCCAAACAACGACCGCTGGAACGCACCCAATTGCACGGCAGCCTTGATGTGCGCCAGGTGTCCTTCAGCTACCCGGGGCAAAGCACACCGGCACTGAGCAAAATCAGCCTGCGCCTCGCCGCTGGCGAACGGGTCGGCATCATCGGCCGCAGCGGCTCGGGCAAAAGCACCCTGGCGCGTTTGCTGATGGCGTTCTACGCGCCGGACGAAGGCCAGATCCTGCTCGACAACCTCGATCTGCGTCAGCTCGACGTCGCTGACCTGCGCCACCAGATCGGTTACGTCGCCCACGACCTGCCTTTGCTCGCCGGCAGCCTGCGCGACAACCTGACCCTGGGCGCACGCTACGTCAACGATGTGCGCATGCTCGAAGTGGCGGAAATGACCGGCGTCAGCGAGCTGGCCCGGCAACACCCGCAAGGCTTCGATCGGCCGGTCGGCGAACGCGGCCAGTTACTCTCCGGCGGTCAACGCCAAGCCGTGCTGCTGGCCCGCGCCATGCTGCTCGACCCGCCCATCCTGCTGCTCGACGAGCCCACCAGCGCGATGGACAACACCAGCGAGGAAATCCTGCGCAATCGCCTGCAAACCTGGGCCCAGGGCAAAACCATGCTGCTGATCACCCACCGCGCCTCCATGCTCAGCCTGGTCGATCGCCTGGTGGTGCTGGATAACGGCCACATCGTCGCCGACGGCCCGAAAGAGTCGGTCATCGAAGCATTGCGCAAAGGCCGGGTTGGCCCGGCAGCGGTATAGGACTGGGTTGCCCATGAGCTATTCGATCAGCGCCTACTTCGCCAGCCTGCGCCGCAAGCGGCAGGACACCGAATTTATGCCGGAAGTCGACGGCACCATCCTCGAGGACTCGCCCTGGTTCGCCCGGATCACCGTCTGGCTGGTCAGCGCCTGCCTGATCGCGGCGCTGATCTGGGCCAAATTCGCGGTGCTGGAGGAAGTCACCACCGGCGAAGGCAAGGCGATTCCGTCGAGCAAGATCCAGGTCATTCAGAATCTCGAAGGCGGCATCGTCGCGGAAATATTCGTGCGTGAAGGCCAGGTGGTGGAAAAGAACGATGTGCTGATGCGCCTGGACGACACCCGCTTTCTCTCCAACCAAGGCGAAACCGAGGCCGACCGCTTATCGCTGATCGCGCGCATCGAGCGCCTGAGCGCCGAAGCCGAAGGCCGCCCCCTGGTGATCCCCGAAGAAATCAGCCGCGTCGCCCCGCAGTTGGCCGAAGACGAGCTGGCGCTGTACCAATCGCGGCAACAACGCCTGCAAAGCGAACAGCGCACCCTCGGCGAACAATTGCTGCAGAAAACCCAGGAACTCGCCGAATTCCGCGCCAAGGCCCAGCAGTACAGCTCCAGCCTCGGTTTATTGCAGCAGGAGCTGAATATGTCGCAACCCCTGGTCGCCACTGGGGCTATTTCCCAGGTGGAAATATTGCGCTTGCAACGTAGCGCGGTGGAGGTGCGCGGCTCCTTGAATGCCACCAGATTGGCGATTCCCAGGGCCGAATCGGCGGTCAGCGAGATCAAGAGCAAGATCGACGAATCCGAGCTGGCGTTTCGCTCCGAGGCCTTCAAGGAACTCAATGCACTGCGCACCGAGCTGAAAAAAATCACCGCCACCAGCTCCGCCATCCAGGACCGGGTCAGCCGCACCACGGTGATATCCCCGGTCAAGGGCATCATCAAACAGCTGAAGATCAACACCATCGGCGGCGTCGTGCAGCCGGGCAGCGACATGCTGGAAATAGTGCCGCTGGAAGACAATCTGTTGATCGAAGCCAAGGTGCGCCCGCAGGACGTGGCCTTCCTTCACCCCGGCCAGAAAGCCATGATCAAGTTCAGCGCCTACGACTTCACCATCTATGGCGGCCTGAAAGCCAACCTCGAACTGATCAGCGCCGACACCATCACCGATGAAGAAGGCAACAGCTTCTACCTGATCCAATTGCGCACCGACAAAAGCCACCTGGGCAGCGACGAACGCCCGCTGCTGATCATCCCCGGCATGATCGCCACCGTGGACATCATCACCGGCAAGAAAAGCGTATTGGATTACCTGCTCAAGCCCGTACTCAAAGCCCGAGCCGAAGCCCTGCGCGAGCGCTAGAAACGGATCGCCGCAAGTCGCTTTTGTAGCCCGGATGCAATCCGGGAAAATCCTGCGACTACAAAGCCGCTCCCGGATTTCATCCGGGCTACCGGAGCGCATATGTAGGGGGACATAGCGCAGCTTTGTCCACCGCTGGCGCCCAGGTGGCGGACAAGCCTTCGGCATGTCCGCCCTACGAATCGCAAGCCTTGCAGGTAGGCATAGGATCTACCGGAGTACGCAACCCGTAGCCTGGATAAGCGCCAGCGCAATCCGGGGAAACCCTGCGCAACAAAGCCCCCCGTCTTGCATCCGAACCGCCACTATGCGTTATCGACCTTGAGCGCGTTGTCGTCGATCAGATTGGCGATCACCGCCGCCTCGTCGCTGGTGCCGTAGAAGCTGGACAGGTCCAAGCCGCTGAGCGTGATGTCCTGTACCGAGTCGCCGCCCGGCGTGAGGCTGATCGAAATGGTCGTGCTTTCACCGAAGGCGAAGTTCAAGTAGCCATCCAATCCACCGCCGTCGGTATCCACAGCGGAAAGCAGGTCAGACAGATCGATAACATCGGAATTGGCCCCCGTCGGGTCGATGTAGAAATCGCTGATGGTGTCGCTGCCGCCAGTATCGCCGGCCCGCCAGACAAAGCTGTCGCGCCCGGCACCGCCACTCAGGACGTCGTCGCCCAAACCGCCAACCAGCACATCCTCGCCAGCACCACCGCTGAGGAAATCTTCTCCTGCGCCGCCTTCAAGGTAATTGGCCTGGTCATTGCCACTCAGTTGGTCGTCGCCCGCGCCGCCGATAATGCCCTCGATTGAATCGTAGGTATCGCCTGCGGCGAGCCCGCCCACACCGCTACCGCTTTCGAGACTCACGGTTATCCCGGCAATATCGGCGTCATAGTCGGCAATATCGAAACCATCGCCGCCCAGCAATTGATCCGACCCGGCGTCGCCCACCAGAACATCGTCGCCCGCCCCGCCAGACAGCAGATCATCGCCGGTACCGCCAAGCAGCACGTCGTCGCCCGCACCACCTTGCAGTATGTCGTTCCCGGCGCCACCCGCCAGGTAGTTGTCCTGGCCATCGCCGGCCAGTTGATCGTTACCCGAACCGCCCATCAAGCCTTCTACTGAGCTGTAACTATCGCCCAGCGCACCTCCCGAAAGCCCTACACCTGCCCCCAGGCTGGCGGCAACACCGGCAGCATCGTCACCATAATCGACAATATCGAAGCCGGCCTTGCCGTCGATAATGTCGGTCAGGCTGCTCGCCGCAATCACATCATCGCCAGCCGTTCCCTCAAGCACGAAGCTGGTCATCGAATCCTCCGCGACCACCTGCACGTTCAGGGTCGAGGAGGCGCTGAAATCGCCATCGCCATCCTGCGCCACTATGTCGAACGCCAGGCTCTGATCCTCTGGCAGCACCAGAGTGCTGATGGTGGTGGTGGCGAAACGCACCCTGCCGTTACCGGCAATGCCTTCGAGCTGCAGCTGGTTGAAGCTGATATCTGGATCTACCACCGTCTCCGTCATCGCCCCGGTGACGATCAGGGTGCCGCTACGGCTTTCACCTGACTGGCTATTGGTCGCGGTCCAACGCACGGTCAGCTCGCCATTGACCTGATCGTTAACCAGAACTACTCGGTCGACCAGACGCACGTCGGTCGCGGGGTCGTTATCGGCCCCCGGCACACCAACCGCATGGAACTCCATGGTGAAGCTTTCGCCACGATCAAAGAACTGATTGTTGATGCCGAAGCCCTGGGTGGATGAGTTGACTGCTCCTGGGCTGCTGAACTCGATCAGGCCATCGGCCGTTTCGGCAAAACCCGGCACGTGCCCCGGAGCGAGGTTGCTCAGCGAATAGGTCAGCTCGCTGGCAGCTGCAGGCTGAAGCAGATTGAACAGGTAGGTGCCGTTCGCGCTGACCGTCAGGCTGAACACCGTCTCGTTACCCGATGTGAGGCCAGTCAGGGTGGAGCTCAGGAAGTTGCCCGCACCATCGTAGTTATGGACAGTTGCGTAGCTCAACCCAGTGATGGCTGGCCCGGTGATCTGGAAACCATCCAAGCCGTCGGCACCCGGCACCGCCGAAAAGGTGCCGTTAACCGCGCCTATTTCGTTAGGAATGATCGCCGAGGTGAAGGCGCCGAGCGATGGCAAATCATCGACGACGCCAATCACCAGGCTACTGGTGGCCGAAGCCGTGCCGTCGGACACGCTGACGCTGAAGCTGTCGCTCTCTGTTCCGACCAGGTCAGTGGTCGGGCTGGTGAGTTGGTATTGGTAGGTGGCGATGCCGGTCAACGCATCGTAGCCGGTGACCGTCAGGCTGCCATGGGCGCCGGCGAAGCTGCTGCCGACCAGACTGCTCAGCGCCACGCTGGTGCCGTTGATGCTGACGCTTTGCAGATCATCCAACCCATCGGTATCGCCGAGGGTAAAAGTACCGCTGGCGAATTCGCTGCTGGCACTGGCATCGGAGCCGGCGGCAAGTCCAGATTCAAACACCTGGGCACCGATCACACTCAAGCTCGGCGCATCGTTGCTGCCAGTGATGGTGATGGTCAGTTGCGCCGTGGACGGGTCGCCGTCGGCGTCCTGCATCGTGTAGTTGAAGGTTTCGCTGAGCTGCTCGCCAGTGTCCAGGCCCTGCACCGCAGCCAGGCCGGTGTTGAGTACGTAGGTGAAAGTGCCGTTGGCGTTCAGGGTCAGCTGGCCATAGCTGCCGGCCTGGTTGCCGGTGCTGGTGACGGCGGCGCTGACGTCGGCACCGCTGATGTCGTTGCTCAGCACATTGCCGATCACGCTGGCGGTATCTTCGCTGAGGCTGAAGGCATCATTGGCTGCGCTCGGTACATCGTCGACGATATCGATCAGCAAGTTGCCGGAGGCCGACGCCGTGCCGTCGGACACGCTGACACTGAAGTTGTCGCTCTCTGTCCCGGCCAGGTCGGTGGTCGGACTGGTGAGTTGGTATTGATAGCTGGCGATGCCGGTCAACGCATCGTAGCCGGTAACCGTGAGGCTGCCGTGGGCGCCGGCAAAGCTGCTGCCGACCAGGCTGCCCAACGCCACGCTGGTGCCGTTGATGCTGACGCTCTGGATATCGTCCAGGCCATCGGTATCGCCGAGGGTAAAAGTACCGCTGGCGAATTCACTGCTGGCGCTGGCATCGGAGCCAGCGGCCAGACCGGCTTCAAACACCTGGGCGCCGATTACGCTCAGGCTCGGCGCATCGTTACTGCCGGTGATGGTGATGGTCAGTTGCGCCGTGGACGGGTCGCCGTCGGCGTCCTGCATGCTGTAGCTGAAGGTCTCGCTGAGCTCTTCGCCGTTGTCCAACCCCTGCACCGCAGGCAGGCCAGTGTTGAGCACATAGCTGAAGCTGCCGTCGGCGTTAAGCGTCAGTTGGCCATAGATACCGGCCTGGTTGCCGATGCTGGTGACCGCGGCGCTGACATCCGCACCACTGATGTCGTTGCTCAGCACATTGCCGATCACGCTGGCGGTATCTTCGCTGAGGCTGAAGGCATCATTGGCTGCGCTCGGTACATCGTCGACGATATCGATCACCAAGTTGCCGGAGGCCGACGCCGTGCCGTCGGACACGCTGACGCTAAAGCTGTCGCTTTCCGTTCCGGCCAAATCCGTGGTCGGACTGGTCAGTTGGTATTGATAAGTGGCGATGCCGGTCAGGGCGTCGTAGCCGCTGACCGTCAGGCTGCCGTGGGCACCCGCGAAGCTGCTGCCGACCAGGCTGCCGAGCGCCACTGTGGTGCCGTTGATGCTGACGCTCTGCAGATCGTCCAGGCCATCGGTATCGCCGAGGGTAAAGCTGCCGCTGGCGAACTCGCTGTTGGCGCTGGCATCGGAGCCGGCGGCCAGGCCGGCTTCAAACACCTGGGTGCCGATTACGCTCAGGCTCGGAGCATCGTTGCTGCCGGTAATGGTGATGGTTAGCTGCGCGGTGGACGGGTCGCCGTCGGCGTCCTGCATCGTATAGCTGAAGGTTTCGCTCAGTTGCTCACCGTTGTCCAGGCCCTGCACCGCGGCCAGGCCGGTATTGAGCACATAGCTGAAGCTGCCATCGGCGTTAAGCGTCAGTTGGCCATAGCTGCCGGCCTGGTTGCCGATGCTGGTAACGGCGGCGCTGACGTCGGCACCGCTGATGTCGTTGCTCAGCACATTGCCGATCACGCTGGCGGTATCTTCGCTGAGGCTGAAGGCATCATTGGCTGCGCTCGGTACATCGTCGACGATATCGATCACCAAATCGCCGGAGGCCGACGCCGTGCCGTCGGACACGCTGACGCTGAAGTTGTCGCTCTCGGTTCCGGCCAGGTCGGTGGTCGGGCTGGTGAGTTGATATTGATAGCTGGCGATTCCGGTCGACGCATCGTAGCCGATGACCGTCAGGGTGCCGTGGGCACCGGCGAAGCTGCTTCCAACCAATGAACCTATGGCAACCGAGGTGCCATTGATGCTGACGCTCTGGATATCGTCCAGGCCATCGACATCGCCGAGGCTGAATGTACCGCTGGCAAATTCGCTATTGGCGCTGGCATCGGAGCCAGCGGCCAGGCCGGCTTCAAATACCTGAGCACCGATTACGCTCAGGCTTGGCGCGTCGTTGCTGCCGGTGATGGTAATCGTCAGTTGCGCCGTGGACGGGTCGCCGTCGGCGTCCTGCATCGTGTAATTGAAGGTCTCGCTGAGTTGCTCACCGTTGTCCAGGCCCTGCACCGCAGCCAGGCCGGTATTCAGCACGTAGCTGAAGCTGCCGTCGGAATTGAGCGTGAGCTGGCCATAGCTGCCGGCCTGGTTGCCGGTGCTGGTAACGGCGGCGCTGACGTCGGCACCGCTGATGTCGTTGCTCAGCACATTGCCGATCACGCTGGCGACATCTTCGCTGAGGCTGAAGGCGTCGTTGGCCGCAGTTGGCAGGTCGTCGACGATATCGATCAGCAGGTTGCCGGAGGCCGACGCCGTGCCGTCGGACACGCTGACTCCGAAGTTGTCGCTCTCAGTTCCAGCCAGGTCGGTGGTCGGGCTGGTCAGTTGGTATTGATAAGTCGCGACACCAGTCAGCGCGTCGTAGCCGGTGACCGTCAAGGTGCCGTGGGCGCCGGCGAAACTGCTGCCGACCAATGAACCTATGGCGACAGCGGTGCCGTTGATGCTGACGCTCTGCAGATCGTCCAGACCATCGACATCGCCGAGGGTAAAGGTGCCGCTGGCAAACTCGCTGCTGGCAGCAGCATCGGAACCAGCCGCCAGGCCGGCTTCGAACACCTGGGCGCCGATTACGCTCAGGCTCGGCGCATCGTTGCTGCCGGTGATGGTGATGGTCAGTTGCGCCGTGGACGGGTCGCCGTCGGCGTCCTGCATGGTGTAGCTGAAGGTCTCGCTGAGCTGCTCACCATTGTCCAGGCCCTGCACCGCGGCCAGGCCGGTATTCAGTACATAGCTGAAGCTGCCGTCGGCGTTGAGAACCAACTGGCCATAAGCGCCAGCAACGGTTCCGGTTGTGACCACACGGATTCCGCCATCCGGGCCAGGCAGATCATTGTTCAATACGTTGCCGAACACGCTGGGGGTGTCCTCGGTCAGGCTGTTGGCATCGTCGATGGCAACGGGCACGCCATCTATCGGCGGTGGCTCGGGCGTTTCAATCAGTACGGCCGGTTCCGGCTGGGGAAATTCGGACACTGCGCCCAACCCTTGCGTAGGGAAGCCAATCACCGGGTCCAGCGCTCCGCCGACCGCATCGAGCATTACGAATGAATGACCGCCGCCCGCAGCACCAGCAGCACCAGCAGCACCGGCCCCGCCGGCTCCTGGTCCCGCAGCAGGCGCCGGCGCGTTCTGGGTCGGATCCTCTCCGGCGGCGATGGCTTGTTGCAGCGCTTCCACATCCGCCAGCGCAGCAGCCGTCGGCGCTGCTGACACCTCGCCGCCCTGGGCGTCCGCCAATAGTTGTTCGGTTAGCAGGAAATCGGTCTCGCGGCCAAGGGTGAGCTCACCGCCCTGGACCAGGTCGATGCCAACAGCAGCGCCATCGGCGGTAAGGATGCGTTCACCGGCGAATACGGAGTCGCCCGCAGAAAGGGAGCGGCGCCCGCCATCCTCAGCGACCGCGAATACTTCACCCACAACTTGTCTGACGGTACCGATCAACGTGGCCATATCTCTCTCCGAATCAACTGGTGACTGAACACCTGAAGGGGTCTTGATGCACAACTTTTTGCTACTGGCATTTCAGTATCAAAATTTGAAAATCAATAGATAAAAACTATTCATGTAGAATTCGACTCAGCGCGAAACGGGGCACGCGCTAGCACAACCCAGGCCGGCTTTAGATACTTCCAGATTACGTCGGGTAAATTCCAGGACACTGATCCGAATCAATGAATGCACCGTATTACGGGGGCTACCATGCGATAACGATGAGCCACTCAAAAGATACGATCAGGATTTTTTGAATTGAGCATGGGTGACGCTGAGAGTTGGCGAGCAACGCGCCTCAATCTTCTAACCATTGAAAACTATTAATTTTTTCAATCGAACGACCAAGGCAATTTCATCTTCAACGGGGAACGATAATGCGCAAATTGACCCAGCTCGCGAGTGCGGTTCTGATGGCCATGACTTGCTCGCAGTTGCAGGCAATGAACTTGACCGAGGCCATTCAAAGCACCCTGGATAACCATCCCGAGTTGCAAGCCGATATCAACAGCCGCCTGAGTGCTGATGAAGAAGTCAAAATGGCCAAGGGCGGCTATCTTCCAAGCGTCGACCTGCTGCTCGGCTATGGCCGGGAATACACCGACAGCCCGACCACCCGCGCACTCGGCAGCCACCACACGGAAACCCTCAACGCTGGCAATGCAGAGCTGCGCTTGCGGCAGATGTTGTTCGATGGCTTCAACACGCCGAACGAGGTCGATCGCACCGAAGCGGTGGTCAACGCCCGCGCCTATCGTGTACTGGGCAGCGCGGAGAGCCTGGCACTGCAAACCGTGCAGGTTTATCTGGAAGTGCTCAAACGCCGGGAGATGGTGGCACTGGCGCAAAGCAATCTGCAGGCCCACCTGCGCATCAACGACCAGATAGGTCTACGCAGCCAGCAAGGGGTGGGCAGTAATGCCGATAGCGATCAGTCCGAGGCTCGCCGTGCGCTCGCGGAGAACAACCTGTACACCGAACAGGTCAACCTGGCCGATGCCGAGGCCAACTTCATCAGCGTCGTCGGCCACCGGCCCGACGAGTTGGAAACACCAGCATCGTTAAGAGGCGAACTGCCCGCCAACCTGTTCGAAGCCCAGCAAAGGGTGGTAGCTAACAATCCGTACCTGAAATCCGCCCAAGCGGACGTGCAGGCGGCGCAGGAGCAATACGAGATTGCCAAATCGCCGTTTTACCCGCGTTTCGATGCCGAGCTGGCGACCTCCGCCAACGACAATATCTCCGGCACCCCAGGCCATAACAACAACTGGCGCGCCGCTGTGGTGATGAACTACAACCTGTTTAACGGTACGCGCGACAAAGCTCGCCTGCGCTCCTCTGCGCATCAGATCAATCAGGCCATGGATATTCGCAACAATGCCCTGCGGCAGTTGAACGAAAACCTCAACCTGGCATGGAACGCGATGGACAACGCCCGCCTGCAAACCCCAAAAGCCCGTGATTACGCCGATTACACCACGCGGGTACGCGAGGCCTATCAGCAGCAGTTCAGCCTGAGCCAACGCACCCTGCTCGACCTGCTGGACAGTGAAAACGAACTGTTCACCGCCAACCGCCGCTACACCGAGGTGCGCTACACCGAGGAGTACTCGATGTACCGCGTGCTAGCCGCCACCGGCGACCTGCTGCAGAAGAAAAACATCCTGCTGCCAGCTGCAGCCACTGCGCTCTCCGATGTGCAGAGCGAAGCCCGCCTGCCGGACATGCAGTAACCCTGTTCAGGAGTGCCGGAAATTGACGACTATGGAGCAGCTAGCCCCCTCAACGGACCCGAGGCTGAGCCACGACGACCCGTTGTTGGACGGCCTGCTGATCCTGTGCAAACAGCACGACCATATCGCCAGTCGCGGCAGTCTGAGCGCAGGCCTGCCGATGCCCGAGCAGCGTCTCACCCGTGCCTTGCTGCCTCGCGCAGCGGCCCGGGCGGGCCTGCAAGGGCGCGTACTGAAACGCAAGCTGACATCGATTTCCCCGCTCAACCTGCCGGTGCTGCTGTTACTCAAGCAGGGGCGCTGCGCAGTGCTGAGCAAGTGGGGCGAGGATGGCAAAGCGCAGATTTTGCCCAGCGAGAGCGATGGCGGCGAGCAATGGCTGTCCATTGAGGAATTGAACGAGGCCTATAGCGGCGAAGCCTTTTTCGCCCGTCCGCGTCATGAGTTGGAGGAAGCGCGTAACCCACTGATTCCACGGGTACACGCCTGGTTTCGCGACACCCTGAAACTGTCCCGCGGGCTGTATGTGGATGCGATGCTGGCGACCTTTCTGGTCAATACCCTCGGTCTGATGGTGCCGCTGTTCGTCATGCAGACCTACGACCGCGTGGTGCCCAACCAGGCCACCGCCACGCTCTGGGTCTTGGCCATCGGCCTGCTTATCGGCACCTCGTTCGAACTGTTGCTGCGGATAACCCGCGCCTTTCTGCTGGATACCGCCGGCAAGAAAACCGACATGGTGCTGTCCGCCACCCTGTTCGAACGCATTACCGGCATGACCATGACCGCCCGACCCGCGACTGTCGGTGGCTTCGCCCAGAGCATTCACGACTTCCAGGGCCTGCGCGACTTTCTCACCGCCGTGACCCTGACCAGCCTGATCGACCTGCCGTTCGCACTGCTGATCATCATGGTCATCGGCCTGATCGGTGGCTGGCTGGTGCTGATCCCGCTGCTCGCCTTTCCGCTTACCGCGCTGTTCGCCTTTATCATTCAGACGCGCCTGCGCGACACCGTACAGAAGAGCCTGAGCCTGGCCGCGGAACGCCAGGCCCTGCTGATCGAAACCCTTGGCGGCCTGGAAACCCTGAAAGTCTCGGGCGCCGAAAGCGAACGCCAGCACCGTTGGGAAACCACCCACGGCGCCCTCACCCGCCTGGACAGCCACGCCCGCCTGCTTTCGGCACTGGCGATGAACGGCACCCTGTTCCTCCAGCAACTGTCCGGCATGTCGATCATAGTCGCCGGTGTGTACAGCATCATCGCCGGCGACCTCAGCGTCGGCGCCCTGGTCGCCTGCTACATGCTCGGCAGCCGGGTGCTTTCGCCGCTCGGGCAAATCGCCAGCCTGATCACCCGCCTGCAGCAGGCGCGCCTGACCATGAAAAGCACCGACGCACTGATGGCCTTGCCGCAAGAGCGTCCGGAACATCAGCGCCCACTGGAGCGCAGCCACCTCAATGGCGCAGTGGATATCCACCAACTCAGCTTCACCTACCCAGGCCTCAGCAGCCCCTCGCTGCGCAACATCAGCTTGCATATAAAGCCCGGCGAGCGGGTCGCGATCATCGGCCGCAGCGGCTCGGGCAAGAGCACCCTGGCACGCCTGCTCGTGGGGCTGTATACCCCGAGCGAAGGGCAGATCATGTTCGATGGGCTGGAGCTGCGGCAGATTGATGTCGCCGACCTGCGCAGCCAGATCGGCTATGTCTCCCACGACATGCCGCTGTTGGCTGGCAGCCTGCGCGACAACCTGACCCTGGGCGCCCACTACATCAGCGACGAACGCATGCTCGAGGTCGCCGAGTTGACCGGTGCCCTGGAGCTGGCGCGCCAACACCCACTGGGCTTCGATCGGCCGGTTGGCGAACGCGGCCAACTGCTCTCGGGTGGCCAACGCCAGTTGGTACAGATGGCCCGGGCACTGCTGCTCGACCCACCGATCCTGCTGCTCGACGAACCCACCAGCGCCATGGACAACAGCAGTGAGGAAGCCCTGCGCAGCCACCTGCTGACTTGGTCCCAGGGCAAAACGCTACTGCTGATCACCCATCGCATGTCGATGCTCAGCCTGGTGGAGCGACTGATCGTGCTGGATAACGGCCATGTGGTGGCCGACGGCCCCAAGGCCGCGGTCATCGAGGCGCTGCGCAAAGGCAAAATCGGTCCGGCGGCCATATGAAGCAGACGTCCATCCACGAATCACTCACCTGTCTGGAGCCGAGCCATGCTGCATAAGCTCTGGGTTTACGCCGCCGGCATCGGCCGCGGCAAGCAGGACACCGAGTACATGCCGGAACTCGAAGGCGCGATACTCGAAGACTCGCCCTGGATCGCCCGCTTTACCGTGTGGATTGCCGGCCTGCTGCTGATCGTGGCGCTGACCTGGGCCAACTACGCGGTTCTGGAAGAAGTCACCACCGGCGAAGGCAAAGCGATCCCCTCCAGCAAGATCCAGACGATCCAGAACCTGGAGGGCGGCATAGTTGCGGAAATCTTCGTGCGCGAGGGCCAGGTGGTGAACAAGGGCGATACCTTGTTGCGCTTGGACAGCACTCGCTTTCGCTCCAACCAGGAGGAGTCGGAAGTCGACCGCCTGGCCTTGCTCGCGCAGATAGAACGCTTGACTGCCGAGGCCGAGGGCAAGCCGCTGACGTTGTCACAAGAGATCATCCAGCAATCGCCGCAACTGGCGGAGGATGAACGTGCGCTCTATGAATCGCGCCAACAACGCTTGCACAGCGAGCAGCGCACCCTGCGTGAGCAGTTGATTCAGAAACAGCAGGAGCAGGCCGAATTCCGCGCCAAGCAACAGCAGTACCGCTCCAGCCTGGCGCTGATCCAGCAGGAGTTGAATATGTCCACGCCGCTGGTAGCGTCCGGGGCGATTTCCGCCGTGGAGGTGCTGCGCCTGCGTCGCAGCCTAGTCGAAGTCCGCGGCGCCCTGGATGCCACCACCCTGGCCCTGCCAAGGGCGGAGGCCGCCGCCAACGAAATGCAAAGTCGGATCGAGCAATCCGAATTGGCGTTTCGCGCCGAGGCGTTCAAGAACCTCAACGAAGCGCGCACCCAATGGCAGAAAATCACCGCCTCAGGTGTTGCGATCCAGGACCGGGTCAGCCGCACCACAGTGACATCCCCGGTCAAAGGCATCATTAAACAGCTGAAGATCAACACCATCGGCGGCGTCGTTCAGCCCGGCAGCGACATGCTGGAAATCGTACCGCTGGAAGACAACCTGCTGATCGAAGCCCGGGTACGCCCGCAGGATGTGGCTTTTCTGCATCCGGGGCAGAAAGCCATGGTCAAGTTCAACGCCTATGACTACACCATCTACGGCGGCCTGAAAGCCAATCTGGAGCTGATCAGCGCCGACACCATAATCGACAAGGATGGCCGCAGCTTTTATCTGATCCAGGTCCGCACCGATAAAAATCACCTGGGCAGCGACGAGCAGCCACTGCTGATCATCCCCGGCATGGTCGCCACCGTGGACATCATCACCGGCAAGAAAAGCGTATTGGACTATTTGCTTAAACCGGTACTCAAAGCACGCGCCGAAGCGCTGCGCGAACGCTAGAAGTGGCTACGAAAGCAGCGTTTTTTGTTGCCCGGTCTTTCGACCTTTCTAGCTGTGTAGGGTGGATCGGGGCGCGTAGCTGACGCTTTACCCATCCACCAATTGCGGTGGTGGATGAAAAAAACGTCATCCACCCCACGAAGTCGCGGGCCTTGCGGATAACGGAGCAAGCCCCCGTAGCCTGGATAAGCGCCAGCGCAATCCGGAGAAGCTGTCCCGGACTACGCCAATCAACTCATACCGCATCCACAAGCAGCGCATGGTCGCCGAGCAAGCCGTTGATCATTCGCGCGGTATCCACGACGCCGCTGACGACGCCACCAGCGCCGGGGGTGACGCCGTAGTGCGCGGCCAGGTCGATACCGGACAGCTCGATGGTCTGAGTCGCCGCGCCCGCGCCACTGGGGCTGACCGCGATCACCGTGCTGACCGGCCCGCCACTATCGATCACGGAGAAGTTGAGGTAATCGGTCAGGCTGCCGGACGTCTCGCCGCTGAGAAGATCGCGTAGATCCAGCACGTCGCCCTGGCTGCCGCCCAGGTTGAAGTCGAGAATCCGATCAGCCCCCTGCTCGCCCGCGTTCCAGACGAACGCATCCTGGCCGCTACCGCCGAGCAACAGGTCATCCCCTGCCCCGCCGATCAGGGTGTCGTTGCCGCCCTGGCCGAACAGCAGGTCGTTTCCGCCGCCGCCAGCGAGCAGGTCATCGCCGCCGCGCGGGTCGCCGCTCAGGTTGAGGGTCATGGCATGCTCGGCGATGTACTCGCGCACCTGCACCACACTCGGCACAGCGCCGCCATTGCTGGCTTTCAGGAAATCGAGCAGGGCCTGATAGCCTTGGCCGTCATGGCTGCCGGCGGGATTTCCGGACCAGGCCAGGTGGTCGGTATTCAGGCTGTCGCCGAAAATGATGTCGTCACCCGCGGCGCCATTCAGCTCATCGTCGCCCAGCGGCAGCGGGATGATGTCAGTAGAGTCGCCGATAAGCAGCGCCTGCAATTCCTCGGCGTTGTGCACGATCTGCGAGTCGCCGATCGGCGCAGTGACCGTGCTGCCATCCGGCAGGTTCACAGTGCCGCTGCCGCTCGGGCCTGTGTTGTCGAACATATCCAGCACCGCCGAGGTGCTGGCCGAGCCGATGCTGATCGCATGCACCTGGATCGGATTTCCACCAATGCCGGTGTGCAGCATGCTATTGGCGGCCTGCAGGGCTTCGTCGACATCGCGAAAGTTAGTGATGTTGGCGGTAGCGGTGATCGGGTTGCCCAGCTCGTCCAGGTACATGGTGGGCTGGCCGTCGGAGAGGAAGTACGCCAATTGCTCGAAGTTGTTCGCACTGTCCGCACCGGCGCCGACGATCTGCTCATTGAACCATTGCGTGGCCTGGACAAAAGCCGCCTCGTAGTTGGTATGGCCGGTCAGACTCATGGCATCGATGGCGGCCAGCAGCAGACCGACGTTGCTGGCGTTGAGCCCATAGATGGTGGTCGCAGTCCCCGCCGTGCTGCTGAACGGCAGCAACTGCACATTGATCACGCCGTCATGGTCCTTGATCTGGTTGGCCAGGTTGCTCAGGGCGTCCT
>CAMPJN010000037.1 GCA_946886875.1 uncultured Pseudomonas sp. | reverse complement strand
GAATGTTTGAGAAGGTTTATATGTCTTTTCGATTTAATGGATAAGGCTGTACCGCTACCTCTGTGGCGCACTGTGCCTGTGTGCCGGTGACCTGTCGGGCTAGGCTCGAAGCGCGTGAGCCACCCCGTTTTTAGCCTGCATGGACTTTATTGATGAGCATACGAACCTTCACCCCGCCCGACCTGTTCGAACCCATAGGCCCCTACAGCCACATCGCCCAAAGTGGCCCCTTCATCTATATCTCCGCGACCCCGGGGGTGGACAGCAGTACCGGGCAGATGGCGGGTACGGATGCCTATAGCCAGGCGCGTCAGATCCTGATCAATCTGCGGGCGATGCTCGCTTCGGTGGGTGCGGCGATGGAGGACGTCATGCATGTACAGGTGTTTCTCAAGCGCGTGGAAGACTTCGAGGCCATGAACAGGGCCTACGCCGAGGCGTTCGTCGGTCATTTGCCCGCCCGCACGGTGATCTGCGTCGCCGATCTGCCAAAGCAGGGCGCGTTGCTGACGATGAACTTGAATGCGATCCATAACCCCGCCGAATAGGCCACTGGCCAACGATCAGGAGGAAGCAACGATGCGTCAATTAGGCATTCTCGGCGGCATGAGTTGGGAGTCCACAGCCAGCTATTACCGCCTGCTCAATCAGGGCGTGCGCGAACAACTGGGTGGCTTGCATTCGGCGCCCTTGCTGTTGCACTCGGTGGATTTCGCCGAGATCGCCGAGCTGCAGCGCCTGGGTGACTGGCAAACCGCCGGCGACCTATTGGCCGCAGCCGCTCAGGGCCTGCAACGAGCCGGGGCGACGGCGCTGCTGCTGGCGACCAACACCATGCACAAGGTGGCGCCGGCCATCGAAGCTGCAGTGGATATCCCGTTGCTGCATATCGGCGATGCGGTCGGCCAGGCCCTGCAGCGGCAGGGCATCGAGCGCGCGGCGCTGCTCGGTACGCGCTTCACCATGCAGGAGGATTTCTACCGCCAGCGCCTGGCCGAGCGCTTCGGCATCGAGGTGATCATCCCCGAGCCGGCGCAGATGGCCGAGATAGATCGGGTGATTTTCGCCGAGCTGTGCCAGGGGCAGTTTCAGCCCGAGGCCCGCGCTTTCTATCTGCAATGCATCGAGGCATTGCGCCAGCGCGGCGCCGAGGCGGCGATTCTCGGCTGCACCGAAATCGGCCTGTTGCTGGAGGGGGCATCGCCGCCGCTGGCGTTGCTCGACAGTTGCGAGTTGCATGTGGCCCAGGGCCTTACCTGGATGCTGGGTAGCGGTCGATAGCAGGCAGTCTTGCTACCGCCTGATAGCTACTGATAAAGCTCCATGGCCTGCACTTGGGGGCGTTCTTCTGCCTCGAAACGTTGTTCGATCAGGCTGGCGATCGCCGCCTGCTGGTCCTGGGCGCTCAGGCCCGACTGGCGGATGGCGTCGCGCTCCTGCTCGTAACTAATCAGGCGGCTATTCCACTTGGCCTGGCGTTGATCCAGTTCGGCCAAGGCGCTGGCGGCCTCGTTGCCGAGTACTTTGGCCCTGACCTGGAACAGGGCTTCGGCACTGGCGCCGTCCTGTTTCATCTGTTCGGTCAATTCGTACAGCTCGGTTTGCTGGGTGGCTTGCTGGCGCGACTTGCGTATGGCCTCGGGTAGTTGCTGTTCCAGCTGTTCGAGGGCCTGCTGACGCTGGCTGGCGTCCAGGCTCTGATCCTGAGCCAGTTTCAGGTGCGCCAGCATATAGCTGTCGTAATTGTCCTCTTCCTGGAAGAACACCTGGGCCTCGTGGGCGCTGAAGTGCTGCAGGCGCAAGTCCCGCAGCCGCTGCTGGCGCAGCTCGATGGCGTCCAGGGCATAGCCGCCGCTGGCATCGACAGCGCCGGGCAGGTTATGCAGGTCGACCAGGGCGATCTTGAAATCCAGATAGCGCTTGAGCAGGTCGCGGGCCTGGTCGAGGGCGGGGCCTTGTAGTTGTTCGGCGAGCGCCAGGCTGATCCGTGTCAGGCACAGTTCCAGCGGTTCTTCGACCAGGGCCGAGAGGTAGAACTCGAACAGGTGGAGGATGTCCGCCTCGATCAGCAGGTTGCCGTCGGCATCGGTGTGCAGGCGTACGTCGTGGCTGCTGCCCTGCAATGAAGCGGGCAGCGGCGGCAATTTGGGCAAGGCGCTGATGGCCGTGGTTTGCAGGGTTCGGTTGGTGTGCAGGGCCGCTATTGGGTCGGCCTGCTGAATCTCGTCGAGAGTTGCGCTGGCGGGTGCTGGGGCGCTCGGTTGCTGGCTCACCAGCAGGCTGGCTGCGCCGATGGCGACGGCCACGCAGGTGACACTGAGCAAAAATATCTGACGGCTGCGCATGGGGCTTTCCTCAAGCCGCTCCACCCGGCGCGGGGTGGAGCGGTTAGGTCGCGGAATTACAAGCCTGCGTTCTTGAGGCGAGTAGTGTGGCTGCGTATTACGGTTTTCGGGTTGGTTTCCAACCAGGAGACCACACCGAGTACCTGGTTGGTGATATCCAGGTGGTTCATCCGGTAGCTGTCCTGCAGCACCTGGCCGAAGTGGCTGGCGCAGACGCCGGTGACGCCGTCGTTGCCCTTGCCGAGGAAGGACAGGCTGGTGATGGCGAACAGTGCATCCGATGGGTCGAAGATATTGGTCAACGGCGACTTGCCGCCCCAGGAGTACAGGCGAATGCTCTTGCCGGCGATGTTCACGCTGCTAGGCCCGGCGCCGCAGCTGGTGCTTGGCAGGCCTGCCGGATACTTGGAGTTGAACGCGGCAGCGCCATTTTTGTTGAACTCGCCGAGCATGGCGAAAATGTCCGACTGGCTCGCCGAATTATTCGACAGCATGTTCACCAGGTTGCCCACGGCGTTGGCGAATACCCCGAAGGTCACGCCGACCAAGCTGCCCGGTGGGGCGACGTTGGTGACGATGTCGGCCAGCGGCGAGCCGGTGTGCGGGGTGGCCATGGTGGTGACCGAGGCCACCAGGTCCGGGCGCACGTTCATCACATAGCGCGAGGTCATGCCGCCCTGGCTGTGGGCGATCAGGTTGAACTTCTTGATCCGGCCGTTGGAGGCGGCCTTGTAGCCGTCGAGCTGGGCGATCAGTTGATTGCCGCGTTTGACCGAGCTGTCGAAGGCATTGATCTTGGGAATGTAGACCTCGGTGCCCTGGGATTGCAGGTTGGAAGGTATCTGGTACCAGTAATCGACCATGGCGATATTGTCGAAAGCAAAAATACCTGGAACCAGTACCACCGGGTTGGCGGTGTATGCGGCCTGGCAGGCCACGGAAACGCTCATCAGCAGAGCGCTGACGGCGGCGAACAGTGTTTTCTTCATTATTGTTTTCTCTCTATTAGTCCGTTGTACGGGACTAGGCGTTCGCCCACTGCAGCCCCTGTTATGGCGCGATGGATTCTAGGCGGGAGAGAAGGGGCTGTATTTCACCTGTATGGGTGAGCGGTGGGCTGCGCTAGGTATATCGGGAGCGTCGCTAACTGCACTTCCACACGGCCGGTTCGACGTGAGTAACGAGCAGTGGCGAGTAGGACGGGTGCAATCCGCAGGGATTTGTAGGGTGCAGATTTGTCGTCTGGATGCGATCCCGGGGCGATGTCTGGCGCTAAACCGCTCCCGGATTGCGCCAAAGGCTTATACGGGCTACGAGATCGCGCTGCGTAGGTTGGTGCTGAGCTCGCGAAGCTCGACGAGGCTCCAGCGTTTGCGCCTTGCTGCATCGGGCCGCAGGGGATGGTCAGCTACGACGAACAGCTGATCTCGAGATGCTTGCCCCAATCCGGCGGACGCTGGGCGTAGCGCTCCTGGCCCGGCTGTTCATCGAACGGTCGGCTCAGCACCTTATGCAGCTCGCGCACCGGGCCGTAATCGCCCTGTTCGGCGGCCTCGATCGCCTGCTGTGCCAGGTAGTTGCGCAGGATGTATTTCGGGTTGGCCGCGTGCATGCGTGTGCGCCGCTGCTGTTGATCGTCGCCATCCACGGCGCTGCGCGCGCGGTAGTCGGCGGCCCAGGCGTCGAAGCCGGCGAGGTCGGTGAAGTCGTCGCGCAGACGTGCAAGGGCCTGCTCGGGTGCGCTGTCGCCGAGCTCGCGGAAGAAATTGCTGTAGTCCACCGCGCTGCTTTGCATCAATTGCAGCAGGCGCTGGATCAGCGCTTCGTCGCCCTCGTCGGCGCTGAGCCAGCCCAGACGGCGGCGCATCAGGTCCAAGTAATGGGCCTGGTACAGCGGCAGGAACAGCGCCAGCGTTTCGCGTAGCGCATCGACTTCGACCAGCGGGGTCAGCGCCTGGCCGAGGGCGGCCAGGTTCCACTGGGCGATCGGCACCTGGTTGCTGAACGAGTAACGGCCGCTGTCGTCGGAGTGGTTGCAGATGTGCTTGGCGTCGAAGTCGTCGAGAAAGGCGTAGGGGCCGTAATCGAAGGTAATGCCGAGAATCGACATGTTGTCGCTGTTCATCACCCCGTGGCAGAAACCATAGGCCTGCCAATGGGCGATCAGTTCGGCGTTGCGCTCGACCACCTGGCGGAACATCGCCAGGTAGGGCTGATCCTGCTGCCGGCAGTCGGGGAAGTGGCAGCGCAGCACGTGTTCGCCGAGTTGTTTCAGCTGTTCGTGCTGCTGGGTGTAATAGAAGTATTCGAAGTGGCCGAAACGCACATGGCTGGGCGCCAGGCGCAGCAGCATGGCGGCGCTTTCCTGCTTCTCGCGCCACACCGGGGTGTTCGATGCGGTCACGCACAGCGCCCGCGAGCTGGGAATGCCAAGGGCATGCAGGTGTTCGCTGGCGAGAAATTCGCGGATCGAGCTGCGCAGCACCGCGCGACCGTCACCCATGCGTGAGTAAGGGGTTTGCCCGGCGCCTTTGAGGTGCAAGTCCCAATACTCGCCGGCATCGTTGACCACCTCGCCGAGCAGCAGCCCGCGGCCATCGCCCAGGCGCGGGTTGTAACTGCCGAACTGGTGCCCGGAATAGACCATGGCTCGCGGTTCGGCTTCGCTCCAGAGCTTGTGCCCGGCGAATAGCTCGGCGAACAGCTGATCCTCGGCTTCGCTGGGGTCGAGGTCGAGCAGCGCCATCGCCGCGGTACTGGCGACCACCAGGCGCGGCTCGGCGATCGGCTCGGGCAGCACTTCGGTGGAGAAGGCATCGCCCAGGCGGGCGTAGCGGTTGTCGAAAGTCAGTTCGGTCAGTCGTTTCAAGCTGGGCTCCTGCAATTCCGAGCATTTTGCTAGGAATTACCCACTAGGGGAAGGGTGCCGGTCGCGCCGTGATCCCGTAGCCCGGACGCAATCCGGGGTTCTGCACCCATCTCCGCGATTGCGACTGCATTTATTCGCTGCGGAATTCGCCTCAGCCCGGATCATCCTGCTTAGGCGTTTGTGACTGCGGCTGCAGTTGGGGTGGTTCGCTTGGTTGTTCTGCTGCTTGCGGTTGCGCCGGCTCAGGTAGCCCAATAGGCAGTTGTAGTTCCTGGCCCTTAAAGTTCTTGAGAAAAATATCCACTTGGCGGAAGGCGATCTCGATGCCGTTCTCGCGGAACATACGGTCGATCGCCCGGTTGATCTCGTCGGTCGCCGCGTTGCGGTCGCCCAGCTCGCGCACATGCACGCGCAGTTCGTGGTCGAGGGTGCTTTCGCCGAAAGTCAGGAAGAACACCAGCGGCACCGGCTCGCTCAATACCCGGGCATTTTCCTCGGCGGCCTGCAACAGCAGCTTGCGTACCAGCTCCAGGTCCGAACCGTAACCGACGCCGATTTTCAGGGTGATGCGGGTGATGGTGTCATTCAACGACCAGTTGACCAATTGGTCGGTGACGAAGGTTTTGTTCGGCACGATGATTTCTTTACGGTCGAAATCGGTGATGGTGGTCGCGCGGATCTGGATCTTGCTGACGGTGCCGGACAGGTTGCCGATGGTCACCACGTCGCCGATGCGCACCGGCCGTTCGAACAGGATGATCAAGCCGGAGATAAAGTTGGCGAAGATTTCCTGCAGACCGAAGCCCAGGCCTACCGACAGCGCGGCCACCAGCCATTGCAGCTTGTCCCAGCTGACGCCCAGGGTCGACAGGGTGACGACGAAACCGATCCCGGCAATCGCATAGGACAGCAGGGTGGTGGTGGCGTAAGCGCTGCCCTGGGCCAGGTTCAGTCGCGACAGCACCAGTACCTCGAGCAGGCCGGGCAGGTTGCGCGCGAGCATCACGGTGACGCCGATGATCAGCAGGGCGCCGAGTACATCGCGGAGGCTGATCGGCACCATGCTGCCGGTTTCGGCGCTGCCGCTCTGGTACTCGTACAGGTTGATATTGTCGAGGTAGGCGAATACCGAGAACAGGTCCGACCAGACCCAATAGAGCGCAACCAGAAAGCCGCTGAGCAGGGCCAGGCGAATCAACCGCAGCGATTGTTGGTTGACCTGTTCGATATCCAGGGTGGGCTGCTCGACCACTACCGCTTCCGCGCCTTCGCTGGTTTCCTTGGCCTGATTCTGACGCTTGGCGACGGCGCGCTGATAGGCCAGGCGTCGCGCGGCAACGCCGAGGCCGCGGACAAAGGCGGCTTCGAGAATCAGCCAGATCGTCAGCAAGTACAGGGTGTCAATCAATTGGTCGCTGAGTTTCAGCGCCGTGTAGTAATAGCCGAAGCCCACCGCGACCATCAGCGCCAGTGGCAGCAGGCTGAAGGTCAGGCCGATCAGCATGCGGAAGCTCGACGCATGTTCGCGCGCGGGGCCGCTGAGCAACAACTTGTGCAGCAGCCAGGCCATCAGCGCATAGCAGCTGAGCACCACGGCAATGCCGATCACGTCGTCGGCCAGGCTGGCGGGCTGGTGCTCGGCGATGCTGACCACTGTGACCAGGGCCATCACCACCAAACCCAGGCGACGGATATGCCGATGGACGAAGTGCGCGCTCTGGCTCGTCCAGCGGAAGTGCAGCTCGGCCACCCCGCCGGGCGCGAGGATGCGGTAGACGGTGTAGAACACCAGCCAGGCCTGGGCCATCTCGAAAAACGCCGCGCCCAGGCTGGCATTCTGCCCGCGTGCATCGATCTGCAGGGCCAGGCCGCAGAAGGCGAGAAACAGCGTACCGGGTAGGGCAAGAAGGATATTCAGCAAAATCGCCAGTGGCGTGTGCAACTGGCTGTCGCGTTTGAAATGACCGATATCGCCATGCAATTGCGCGAGCTTGCGGTAGATCAGACTGCGCTTCCACAACAGCAGGGCGATCAACAGCAGCAGCGGCAGGAACAACAGCGGCCGCTCGCTCAGCCCGGCTGCCAACTGGCGCAGGTTGGAGCCCCAGGACAGTTCGGTAATTTGCTGCTCGAGCAAGCGTGGTACCGACTCCAGCCAATCGAGCGCCAAGGGCTTGTTGCTGGGGATCCAGAACATCTGCTCGTCGAGGGTGGCGCGCACTGTATTGGCGGTGCTTTGCAGTTGTTTCTGGCTCAGCTGCAGGGTAATGGATTCATTGAGTAGCGCGTTCAGCTCGCGATTGAGTCGATCGAGCAAAGCGCGACGGGTTTCGATCAGTTCCTCCAGGCTGGCGCGCAGCTCCGGGGTCTGGTTGGTGGCGGGTTGCTTGGCGAGTAATTCTTCGACATAAGCGTCGGGGTTGCTGAGCTTCTCGCGCTGTTGTTTCAGTTCGAACTGATAGAGGCGGATATCGGCGATTTCGTCGGCCAGGTTGCTGTCGAGGTCCAGGGTCGGCAGCGAGAGCTTTTGCTGATAGAGAATCTTCGCCAGCAGCAGGCTGCCCTGAAGAACATCGATTTGCTCCTCCAGGGCCTGGTCACTCTGGTTCAGCGCGTCCAGTTGCTGGCGGGTCTGCAGGTTGCGTTGGGTCAGTTGGTTGAGGCGCTCGGTGGCGCGCAGCAGGTAATCGGAGAGTTTCAGGTTGCGCGCGCTGACGCTGGCCAGCAGGGTGTCGGTGCCGGCTTTTTCCGCCTCGCGGGATTGCTCGGCGACGGTCTGTTGCGACTGTGCCCGGCGCTTCTCGTTGATCAGCGATTGCAGTTCGAGCAATTCCTGTTCGACGCTGCGGATGCGTTCTTCGAGCAGGTCGCGCTGGCTGCTGCCCAGGTCCTGCAACTGGCTGTTACCGGTCAGCTCCTGACGGCGCAGCTGGGTTTGCGCGTTGAGCTGATCGAGTTCGGCGAGGAGCAACTCGCGGCGTTCGCCATTGAGTTGTTTATTCCCTTCCTTGCCGCTTTTCAGAGCGCTGTTGATCTCCTGGGCGCGGGCCTGATTGCTGCTGATCTCGGCCTGAGCGCGCTCCGGGCGGGTTTGCGCGGTGATGATCAGGCTGTTGGCTTCGATGATCTGTTTTTGCCAGTCGCTCAACTGGCTGCTGCGCTCGCTTAACAGTTGCTCCAGTTGCGGCACGCTCATGTTGGCGTAGCGCTTGCTCACGGCCATTGGCGGGCTGTTCTTCAGGCGGGCCAGCTCGCGTTGTGCTTCGGCGATCAGTCGCGGCGCGTTTTCCAGCTGCTTCTTCAACTCGCTCAGGCGCTTTTCGCTTTCGGCTTGCAGGTTCAGCAGACTGAGGGTTTTTTCCAGGGTCTGCTTGAGTGCCTGGGCTTCGGCCTCGGGCAGATTGCGCTCGGCGAGTTTCTCCAGGCTGCGCTGCACGTCGGCGCTTTTTGGCGACTCGGCGGCATGCACGACGGGTAACGACAGGCTACTCAGGCATAGCGCGAAAAGGGCTATGGCAAAGCGAATACGTAAAGAAGGCATGGGGATGATCGTACGGCTGGAAAAGATGCCGAGTCTAGCAGGCCGGCGCGCACCGTTGCGCGCCCGTCAGCGGTTAAGCGCGTGTTAAAGAAACAGGCCTGGACCGGGCTTGGCACCTTCGGGAAATTTGACCCCGACTTTGCGAATCTTATGGCCTTCCATCGCCGCCACCGTCCAGGTCAGGCTTTGCCATTCGACCTGGTCGCCGATCACCGGCTCGCCGCCGATTTCATGAGCGATAAAGCGTCCCAGCGGTTGCTTGCCGTCGACGCCGTCGAGCTTCAGGCCATAGAGCGCAGCCACCGCCGCGAGTTCAGCGTCGCCTTCGAGGACGAAGTCGCCAAAGAAGCGCAAGTCCTGGCCACGTTTCGGCGCCTGGCTGAACAATTTGCCGAGGGCCGGCAGGTCTTGCTCATGGCCGACCACGCAGAGCAGGTCGCCGGCCTGCAGCTTGGTGCTGCCGGACGGGTGGAGTAGTTGCTTGTCGCGAAACAGCGCGGCGATACGGGTGCCGTCGGGCATCTTCAACTCGCGCAGGGCGGCGCCAATGCACCACTTCTCGGCACCGAGGCGGTAGATAAACAGTTCCCACTGGCTGGTCGGGTGCACGTCGAGGCCAGCCCGCGACACTGGTGCCGGCTCCGGCGGTACGGTCACGCGCAGCAACTTGGCGGCCCAGGGCAGGCTGGTGCCTTGCAGCAGCAGCGAGACCAGGACGATAAAGAACGCCACATTGAAAAACAGTTGGGCATTCGGCAAGCCGGCCATCAGCGGGAACACCGCAAGAATGATCGGCACCGCGCCGCGCAGACCGACCCAGGCGATAAACAGTCGTTCGCGATCATGGAAGCCATGAAACGGCAGCAGGCCGATAAGAATCGACAGCGGCCGGGCGAGCAGGATCATCCACAGCGCCAGGCCGAGGGCCGGCAAGGCGATCGGCAGCAGTTCGTGGGGGGTGACCAGCAAACCCAGGACCAGGAACATGCCGATCTGCGCCAGCCAGGCCAGGCCGTCGAGCATATGCAAAATGCCGTGGCGCGAGCGGATCGGCCGGTTGCCGAGCAGCAGGCCGCACAGGTAGATCGCCAGAATGCCGCTGCCGCCGACCGCGTTGGTCACCGCGAAAATAATCAGGCCACCACTGACCACCAGCAACGGGTAAAGGCCGTTGGCCAATTCCATGCGGTTGACCAGGTTGAGCAGCAACCAACCGCCGCCGAGGCCGAACAAGGCGCCTATGCCGAACTGCTGCAGTAATTGCAGCAACAGATCCCAGCTCAAACCGTGCTGACCGTTGCCGAGCAGCGCGATCAGGGTCACGGTGAGAAACACCGCCATGGGATCGTTACTGCCGGATTCGATTTCCAGGGTGGCGCTGACCCGTTCGTTGAGGCCGCGCCCACCGAGCAGGCTGAACACCGCGGCGGCATCGGTGGAGCCGACGATGGCGCCGATCAGCAGGCCTTCCATCCAGCTCAGGTCGAACAACCAGGCCGCCGCCACCCCGGTCAGCCCGGCGGTGATCATCACCCCGACCGTGGCCAGCGACAGCGATGGCCAGAGCGCCACGCGGAAACTGGAAACCCGGGTGCGCATACCGCCGTCGAGCAGGATGATCGCCAACGCCAGGTTGCCGACCAGATAGGCCAAGGGGTAATTGTCGAAAACGATACCGCCGGGGCCGTCGGTGCCGGCGAGCATGCCGACGCCGAGGAAAATCACCAGAATGGGAATGCCGAAGCGCGAGCCGAATGCGCTGACCAGAATGCTCATGGCCACCAGCATTGCACCGATCAAAAACAGGTTGTTGATGGTGGTGGCGTCCAAGGCTGGCTCCGGGCTGAAACGAAAGAGCGCCCTAGGTGGCGCCTGCCATCGATTCTAACCCGCGCCTTTGCAGCCCTGTCAAAAAACCCCTATCGACCAAGGTCGGCTAAGAAGGGGGGATAGGGCGAAGCGTTGTTCGCCCATGATGAGGCTCGCAAGCATTCGTTGCCCGGATGTAATCCGGGGGCAGGATTTGACTCTTCAGGAGTGGGCCAGGATGATCAAGCACCAATCACGTCAATCCCTACTAGGCATTGTTGGCATAAATTTGACGCAAACGCGGATGGCTTGTATCTTGCGCGGCGTAGGCGTCAACGAACTGCCTATGTGTGCTTTTGAGTAATCAATCACCTTAGGGAAAAGACGCAATGAAGAAGTTTCTCGCCGTTGCACTGTTAAGCCTGACTGCTGCTAGTGCCAACGCAGCAAGTTTTACCTTCACGGGCAACCTTGAGAATCGCAATGCCACCACGCATTTTGATTTCTCGTTAGCTAGCATCAGCGCCAATGTTCGGGCTTGGACTGACTCTTTTCAGTCTGGCGTAAACTTCGATCCGATTATTGCTATCTGGCAGCAGGTAGGTTCCGACTTTCAGCTGATCGGGCAGAATGATGACAATCCGTCTGTTGCCGCCGGGCAAACTTATTGGGACGCGGGTCTGAGTTTTGCCAACCTTGCTGCTGGTAACTATCGCGTGACCATTGCGCCGTACAACAACTTTGCTAACGGGACGCTGTTTAGTCAGGGTTTTCAATATGATTCGCAACCAATTGAGAGTCATGGCCGTGGCAATTTTTTCCGTGTGAACATCGATGGTGTGGATTCGGCTAGCCCGGTATCCCCTGTTCCCGAGCCAGAAACCTATGCCATGCTGCTGGCCGGTCTTGGCTTGATGGCTGGTATTGCACGCCGTCGTAAGAAACAGTTGGCTGCCTGAATCTCAGCGCTATAAGCTGTGAAACCCCGCCCGTTGGCGGGGTTTTTCGTTTGGTTTTATGAGGTTTGCTGCCCGTGCCCGCCGATACCCAGTGTTCTTCTGCGCCGTCGTCCATCGCTATCGTTCAGCCTAGAGTTGCACTGTTGATCCTTGGTTTGGGCTTGGCGATTCTGTATCTCCCTACGCTTTGGCGCCTGTTCAATGGGGTATGGGGCGAAGATGGCCAAGCTCATGGGCCAATGATTTTGGCCATTGCCGCATGGCTGATTTATCGCGCATTGCCCGATTTGATTGCGGCTGGGCAAGCTGATGCTAAGCAAGCCGGACTCCAGCAGTCACGAGCAGTCCTTGTAAGTGGCTGGGTTGTGCTGCTGATCGGTTTGCTGCTTTATATTGTTGGGCGCTCCCAGGCGATCGAATTCTTTGAGATCGGCTCCCTTATCTGGGTGCTTGCCGGTTCGGTGCTGCTGCTGTTTGGCGCTAAGGCGCTGCGGCTGATCTGGTTTCCGCTGTTCTTCATGCTGTTTATGATTCCCTTGCCGGGCTTGTTGGTTGCGGCAGTCACCATGCCGATGAAAATTGCCGTGTCGGTTTGTGCTGAGTGGGTTCTCTATGCCCTTGGCTACCCAGTGGCCAGATCCGGGGTGATCTTGCAGGTTGGTCAGTATCAATTGCTGGTCGCCGACGCCTGCGCCGGGCTGCATACCTTGCTGACCTTGGAAGCACTGGGCTTGCTGTACCTGAACCTGTTCCGCCATGAGTCGTTGTTACGCAATGTCTCGCTGGCGCTGTTGATCATTCCTATCGCGTTTTCCTCGAACGTCATTCGGGTCATGGTGTTGTCGCTGATTACTTACTATTTTGGCGATGCCGCCGGCCAAGGCTATTTGCATATGTTCTCTGGAATGGTGTTGTTCCTGAGCGCTCTTTTATTAGTGGTGGGGGTGGACTCGTTGATCCGCTGGTTTGTTCGCGGCAGATCCCGCGCTACGTCGGAGGCGGTGGCATGAGTTCACTTAATAGTCGTGCCCTCGCCATTCTGCTGGCGGTGGTGTTAGCCGCAGTGGTGGCGGTGTTGGTTCGCCCAACAGAGCGCTTGGCCGAGCAGGTGGGGCCGCTTGAGTTGGAAAGTTTGGTTCCCCGGGAATTCGCCGGTTGGCTGCTTGACGAGCGGCAGAGCGCGGCGGTGGTCAACCCGCAACAAGCAGACTTGCAGGGGCGTATCTATCAACAGGTGTTGTCGCGTACTTACATTCACGCGGCCAGTCAACGCAGCATCATGTTGTCGATTGCCTATGGTGAGAATCAGAATCGCGCCAATGACCTGCACGTACCTGATGTCTGTTATTCAGCGAGCGGCTTCAGGATTGAACACGCGGAGCTTGGGGATATTCAAACTTCGCAAGGCGTTATCCCGGTTAAGCGGCTGATCGCCCAGCGTATGCAGCGCCGCGAGCCGCTGACTTACTGGACCATTATTGGCGATCAGGTGGCCACCAGTGCGGTTGGCTCAAAGCTGATAGCGCTGTCCTATGGCTTGCGCGGAACCGTGCCAGATGGAATGATCTTTCGCGTTTCCTCAGTTGGCGTGCCCGATAATCAAGCATTCGCTAACCAGCAAGAGTTTGTTAAAAACTTAATGGATGCGCTGCCTGACGATGGCCGCAGACGACTTGCAGGCCTTTAATGGCTCTGCACACTTTAGTCAGTTAAATATGGAATTTTTTATGCGAAGCAATTCACTTAACAATTTGCTACGGCCGGCCAGTCAGATTGCCTCGGCAGTTATGGCAGTTGTATTGCTGGCGGCCTGTACGGGTGAGTCGGGTGGCGGTGGTGCTTCTCAGGTGGTGGCGAAGGTTGATGGGGCAGAAATTACCCTGCATCAGGTTAACTATGTTTTATCGAAGGCCGGTAACGTGCCGCCAGAAGCTATTGATATGGCGCGTAAGCAGGTGCTTGATCGTCTAATAGAGCAAGAATTATTTGCAGCTAAAGCGGTTGAGGAAAAGCTTGATCGCTCCCCGCAGACTTTGTTGGCTATCGAGCAGTCGCGCCGTGAGATTTTGGCCGCGGCTTATATGGACCAAGTATTAGCGTCGGGCAAGAAGCTCAATAAGCGCGATGTCAGTACTTACTATTATCAAAACCCTGAGTTGTTTGCCGAGCGTAAAATCTACAGCTTGGACGAAATCAGCTTTCCTATCGGTGCGGTATCGCTCGATGAGCTGAAGGCGCTGGTTGCGCAGGGCAATAGTCTTGAACAGTTGCAGGTATACCTTGGGCAAAAGAAAGTCGACTTTAAGCGGAACGCCGGTGTTAGCCCTGCCGAGCAGCTGCCGTTAGCGCATATTAAAGAGCTGCACAACGCTAAAGACGGGCAAATAATTGTGCTGAATAATGCCGGCGAAACCAGCATTGTGCAGATTGTGAGTGCGAGCCCGATGCCCGTTAGCGAGGCTGAAGTGGCTCCGGCAATTCAGAAGTTTCTGTTTAATCAGTTCGCGGCAGACTTGCATGCCAAGCAACTTAAGCCGTTAAAGGAACAAGCCAAGATCGAATATATGGGCGTGTTCGCTGACTTGGCTAAGACCTCGCCGACAGAGCCAGTTTCCCCCGCAGCACCGGTGGCAGGGCAATAACATTCAGCTCCGCGCTGCTGCTCGGCAGCGCTTTGCCGTCCGCAATGGCTGCTCGTTCTCCCGGTGGCCCACCTTCAAATGATCCGGGTCTTAGTCGGCCATTTTGAATGCGTGCACTATGGAGTGGTTACGGATCAATACGTGCAGTATGCAGAGCGAGACTATTTAAGGGCCTGATCAATAGAACCAGGCGTCCTGCATACCCAGACAGGTGTCGTCGCGGGCTTCGAGGATCGCCAGGTCGTGGTGGCAACTCGGTACTTCCCAGGTCAGGAAGTAACGCGCGGCCTGCAGCTTGCCTTTATAGAAGTCGACATCCGCCGGGTTGCCGGCCGCCAATCCCTGCTCGGCTTTGATCGCCTGCTCCAGCCAGCGCCAGCCGATGACCATATGGCCAAAGACCTTCAGGTACAGCGCCGAGTTGGCCAGGCCCTCGTTGACCTTGCCGCTCATCAAGTCGCCGAGCAGCGCCAGGGTCACTGCCGACAGACGCGCCAGCAGTTGCTCCAAAGGCTGGCGCAGGGCGTTCAGCGATTCATACTCGCTGGCCTGTTGGCAGGTGCCCTGGATCAGCTTGACCAATTGCTTGAGCGCCGCGCCGCCGTTCATCGACACCTTGCGCCCGAGCAGGTCAAGGGACTGGATGCCGTGGGTGCCTTCGTGGATCGGGTTGAGGCGGTTGTCGCGGTAATACTGCTCCACCGGGTAATCGCGGGTGTAGCCGTGGCCGCCGAGAATCTGGATCGCCAGCTCGTTGGCCTTGAGGCAGAACTCCGAGGGCCAGGATTTGACGATCGGGGTGAGCAGATCGAGCAGTTCCAGGGCGATACGGCGTTCGTCCTCGGTCGCCAGGGTCTGGGTATCGTCGAACAAGCGCGCGGCATACAGGCCTAGGTCGAAGGCGCCTTCGACATAAGCCTTCTGCGTCAGCAGCATACGGCGCACGTCGGCGTGCTCAATGATCGCCACCTGGCTTGAGGTCGGGTCCTTGCCGTCCGGCAGGCGACCTTGTGGGCGCTGGCGGGCGTAGTCGAGCGAGTACAGGTAGCCGGCGTAGCCGAGCATCACCGCGCCCATGCCGACGCCGATGCGCGCCTCGTTCATCATCTGGAACATGTACGCCAGGCCATGGTGCGGCTTGCCCACCAGATAGCCGACGCAGTCGCCGTTGTCGCCGAAGTTCAGTGCGGTGGAGGTGGTGCCGCGCCAACCCATCTTGTGGAACAGCCCGGCCAGGACCACGTCGTTGCGCTTGCCCAGCGAACCGTCGTCGTTGACCAGGAACTTCGGCACGATAAACAGGCTGATGCCTTTCACCCCGGGCGGTGCGTCCGGCAGCTTGGCCAGCACCATATGCACGATATTTTCCGACAGCGGATGGTCGCCGCCGGAGATAAAGATCTTGTTGCCCTTGAGCCGGTAAGTGCCGTCGCCCGCCGGTTCGGCGCGAGTGCGGATATCCGACAGGGATGAGCCTGCGTGGGGTTCGGTCAAGGCCATGGTGCCGAAGAAGCGCCCCTCGATCATCGGCTGCAAAAAGCGCTGCTTGTGCTCGTCGCTGCCGAAGGCTTCGATTAGGTTGGCCGCGCCCATGGTCAGAAACGGGTAGGAGGTGGTCGCCGCATTGGCCGACTGGAAGTGCGCAAAGCAGGCCTGGGACAGCAGGTTGGGCAGCTGCATACCGCCGACATCGAACTCGCGGGTGGCGTTGAGAAAGCCGGCTTCGAGGAAGGCATCCACCGCCGGCTTGACCTCGGGGATCAATACCGCGGCGCCGTCGATGTACTCGGGCTCATGCTCGTCGTTCTTGCGGTTATGCGGGGCGAACAGGTTCTCGGCGATGCTGCGGGCGGTGTCGATGGCCGCATCGAAGGTCTCGCGGCTGTGCTCGGCGAAGCGCTCGCGCTGGGTCAGGGCTTCGGCGTCGAGCACTTCGTAAAGCTCGAAGGCCAGGTTGCGGGAGCTGAGCAGGGACTCGGACATGGGCTACCTCCAATGGAATGGCGCCAGTCTAGGCTGCTGAATAATTAGCGCCTAGCTTCATCCATTGGCGTGATAAAGCTGCAAAACCTGCCAGCACAGAGTGACCTTGTAGGAGCCAGCTCGCTGGCGATGCCGTTGCTCTGCTTGAGCCTCCGCGGTCGGTAGGGTGCGCCGTGCGCGCCAGGCGCTGTCACTTGTACCGCTACTGGCGTGGCTTTTGTATCGGTGCGCGCGGCGCACCCTACGAAGTCAGGCCTAGCCTTTGGCCTCGCTACGCCGCCGCTCGGTCACCGGAATGCCGCCGATGCCCCAGTTGTCGGTATCCACCTCGTCGATCACCACCACGGTGGTCGCCGGGTTTTTGCCCAGCACATCGACCAGCAATTGGGTGGCGCCTTCGATCAATTGGCGTTTCTGCTCGGCGGTGGCGCCTTCGCGGGTGATCTTGATATTTACGTAGGGCATTTCAGTGCCTCCTTTCTGATGATTGAACGGGAACTGCAAACGACCAGGCCAGGGCCCAGATCAACGCGGCGGCGCCAAGCGCGAAACTTTGCCCGAGGCTACCGCCCTGAGCCAGCCATTGTTCGGCCAGCCAGGGACCGGCCAACTGGCTGCCGCCGTACAGCGCGATCAATGCCGCCGACAGGCGCGGGCCCTGGTGCGGGTGCAGGCTGCGCGCCAGGCGCTGGGTCAAAAACACACTACCGATAAAGCTGCCGCCGACCAGCAGCGCACAGA
>CAMPJN010000036.1 GCA_946886875.1 uncultured Pseudomonas sp. | reverse complement strand
TCAACGCCACCCGCGAAGTGCCGCGCATGGTGCTGCACCCCAAGCGCCGCACCATTGGCTTGCGTGTGCCGAGTCATCCGATTGCCCAGGCGCTGCTCGCCGAGCTTGGCGAACCGCTGATGAGCGTCACCCTGATTCTGCCGGGCGAAAGCCTGCCGATGAGCGACCCCTATGAAATGCGGCAGATGCTCGAGCACCAGGTCGATCTGATTATCGATGGCGGCTTTGGCGGGCTGGAGGCGTCCACCGTGGTCAGCCTAGTCGACGACGAGCCCGAGGTGCTGCGCGTCGGCTGCGGCGACCCATCGCCTTTCGGCGAGGCCTGAGGCTCTCGCCGAAAGGCGAACCTCGTTGCAGTCGTGGTTAAACGATCAGCACCACCAATATCGCCACCAACAGAATGATGACGAAATCGGTGCCGCTGAGCGCGCCGCCGGCGGGCAGTGCATCGATCCGTTGCGCCAGGGTGGCGGCTTCGGTCGGCGTCAACGCATCGACCCGGCTACGGGCCAAGGCCGCGGGAACATCCATGACTTGCAAACGCTCCTGCACGTTGGCGCGGTCGAGAAACTCGCTGACTTTGTCACGGTCGGCCTGCACATTCTGTTCAGCGATGATTTCGCTGGTGCCGATCATGCCGGCGGCAGCGGCGGTTGGGGGTAGCAAGAACAGCACGAGCAGGCAGACGACTAGCAGGACGAAACCCAGGGGGAGAGCGGTAGTTTTCATGATTGGATCCCCGGAAAGAGTCGGGATTCGCGCCGAACATGAGGATGTCGGCGGCGGGTTCTGCCGCTGGCCGCTACGCCTGGCCGCTACGCCTGGCGGCTTCATAAATTGAGACTGGACGCTGTTCGGACGGTTCCCTTCGTCGTTTTTACCGCTCCGGCTGCTGCGCTCGCTATACTGCGGCCCTTGTCTATTCGTTTAGGTAACCCCGTTTGAGCCTTGTTGATTCTGAGCGCCGCGTGCTTTCCGGCATGCGCCCCAGCGGCCGTTTACACCTAGGTCACTACCATGGAGTGTTGAAAAACTGGATCAAGTTGCAGCACACCTATGAATGTTTCTTCTGCATCGTCGACTGGCATGCGCTGACCACCGACTACACGGCGGCGGGGCAGATCGCCGACAACGTCATGGATATGGCGGTCGATTGGCTGGCCGCCGGCGTCAGCCCCAGTTCGGCGACCCTGTTTATCCAGTCGCAAGTGCCCGAACATGCCGAGCTGCACCTGCTGCTCTCGATGATCTGTCCGCTCAGCTGGTTGGAGCGCGTGCCCTCCTATAAAGAGCAGCAGGAGCAGCCGCACGGCAAGGATCTCAGCACCTTCGGTTTTCTCGGCTACCCCTTGCTGCAAGCCGCGGACATCCTGACCTACCGCGCGGGTGTGGTGCCGGTGGGCAGCGACCAGTTGGCCCATATCGAATTCGCCCGCGAAGTCGCGCGGCGCTTCAATCATTTATACGGCCGCGAACCAGGGTTCGAAGAGAAGGCCGAAGTGGCCATTCTCAAACTCGGCAAAAAAACCGCCACGCTCTATAACAAGCTGCGCAAAGCCTTCCAGCAGGAAGGCGACGTCGAAGCCCTGGAAACCGCGCGGGCGCTGCTCAAGGAGCAGCAAACCATCACTCTGGGTGACAAGGAGCGGCTGTTCGGTTACCTCGAAGGCGGCGGCAAGGTGCTGTTGCCGGAGCCCCAGCCGTTGCTCAGCGAGGCGCCAAAAATCCTCGGGCTGGACGGCAGCAAGATGTCCAAGTCGCATAACAATTCGATTTTCCTGCGCGATAGCGCCGTCGAGGTCGAGGACAAGATCAAGCGCATGCCCACCGACCCGGCGCGCGGCCATCGCACCGATCCCGGCGATCCGGCCAATTGCCCGGTGTGGCCACTGCATCAGCTGTATTCCAGCGAGCCGACCCGCGCCTGGGTCGAGCAAGGCTGCAAGAGTGGCGGTATTGGCTGCCTGGAATGCAAGGGGCCGGTGATCGAGGCGATACAGCAGGAGCTGATACCCTTGCAGGCCCGCGCCGCCGACTATGAGGAGAATCCCGAGCTGGTCCGCGGCATCTTGGCCGAAGGTGCCGAGCGGGCGCGCGTCGAGGCGCGGGAAACCCTCACCGAAGTGCGTCTGGCCCTGGGGCTGAATTACCGTTAAGTCGCAATGCGACTGCCAGAGAAGCTTATGGACAATCCGCCACACCAAGCCGTCGTCGACAGCCAGGCCCATGCCCAGCAGGAGCTGCCGTTCGCCCTGGTTTACGGTCAGGCGGTTACCGAAATGCCGCTGGATCTGTATATCCCGCCGGACGCGCTCGAGGTATTTCTCGAAGCCTTCGAGGGGCCGCTGGATCTGCTGCTGTATTTGATCCGCAAACAAAATATCGACGTGCTGGATATTCCGGTGGCGGAAATTACCCGCCAGTACATGGGCTATGTCGAATTGATGCAGTCGGTGCGCCTGGAACTGGCCGCCGAATACCTGGTGATGGCGGCGATGCTCGCCGAGATCAAATCGCGCATGCTGCTGCCGCGCTCCAGCGAGGCTGAGGCCGAAGAGGACGATCCGCGCGCCGAATTGATTCGCCGTTTACAGGAATATGAACGCTACAAGGCTGCGGCCGAGGGCATCGATATACTGCCGCGAGTCGGGCGCGACCTCACGGTGCCGCGTCTGGACGCCCCCGAGGCGCGGGCGCGCAAGCTGCTGCCGGATGTCAGCCTGGAAGAGTTGCTGTTGTCGATGGCCGAGGTACTGCGCCGCGCCGATATGTTCGAAAGCCATCAGGTCACCCGCGAGGCCTTGTCGACCCGCGAACGCATGAGCGAGATTCTGGAACGCCTCAAAGGCGGCGCCTTCGTGCCCTTTGTCGGACTGTTTACCGCGGAAGAAGGGCGCCTTGGCGTGGTGGTGACCTTTATGGCGGTGCTCGAATTGATCAAGGAATCCTTGGTCGAACTGGTACAAAACGAGGCCTACGGGCCAATCCATGTGCGTGCGCGAGCTGAGTGAGCATGAATCTGACCGACCCCCGCGAACTGGCCAGCCTGTTGGAGGCGTTTCTGCTTGCCTCCGGCAAACCGCAATCGTTGGAGCGCCTGTTCGAGTTGTTCGAAGAAGGCGAGCGGCCCGAGCCCGGTGTGTTCAAGAAAGCCCTGATACACCTGGGCAAATCCTGTGAAGGCCGTGCCTTCGAACTGGTGGAGGTCGCCTCCGGCTACCGTCTGCAAGTGCGCGAGCGTTATGCACCCTGGGTCGGGCGATTGTGGGAAGAGCGCCCGCAGCGCTACTCGCGGGCCATGCTGGAAACCCTGGCGCTGATCGCCTATCGCCAGCCGATCACCCGCGGCGAGATCGAAGACGTACGCGGCGTGGCGGTCAACAGCCACATCGTCAAAACCCTGCTGGAACGCGAGTGGATCCGTGTGGTGGGTCATCGCGATGTGCCGGGGCGGCCGGCGATGTTCGCCACCACCAAGGCCTTTCTCGATCACTTCAACCTGAAGAGCCTCGACCAGCTGCCGCCGCTGGCCGCATTGCGCGAGCTGGAACCCGAGCCGGTGCTGGCCTTCGACGACGAGGCGGCCGTTCCTGAAAGCTTGCAGGCGCGTGCCGATCTGGCAGCAAGCGACGAACCTGTCGCCGAGCTCGGCGAACAAACCAGCTTCAGCAGTCTGCTGGCCGAACTGGATTCGATGGAGCAGGGCCTGAAAATCGACTTCGACGACCTGACCGAAGCGGATGATCAAGATCAGGCTGAGGGCAGCGACCTGCCGGCGGATCAAGAAGAGTTGCCGCGGGATTGAGCAAGGCCCGTAGGTTGGGTTAGCGGCGACTATCGTGGTTCAAACCGCGACATCACCATCTGCCGCCGCGTAACCCAACAAGGTCTCTACGGGCGGCACGCATTCCGTAGGAGCGGCCTTGGCCGCGATCGACTGGACCGGCTGTCGAAAGGCTCTGACGCTCGCCCGTCCGCCAACTAGGCTGAATCCGTGCGCTTAGACTGCATTTAGCGTATGCTCCGCGCCCCTTCGACGACTCGAGTTGTCCAATCACTAAAGAAAACACCGGGAGGTGCCCAGATGAGTGAATCCGAAGAATATAGCCCTGCAGGCGAGAAACTACAGAAAGTCATGGCGCGTATGGGCCTGGCTTCGCGCCGCGAAATCGAAGGCTGGATCAGCGCCGGCCGGGTCAAGGTCAATGGTGCGGTTGCCGGTCTCGGTCAGCGCGTCGACCTGCACGACGCCATCGCCATCGATGGTCGCCTGGTCAAGCGTGAAGAAGCCGCCGAAAGCGTGCGCCGCGTGATCATCTATAACAAACCCGAAGGCGAGATCTGCACCCGCGACGACCCAGAAGGTCGCCCGACGGTATTCGATCGCCTGCCGCGGCCTAAAGAAGGTCGTTGGATCAATATCGGCCGCCTCGACATCAACACCACAGGTCTGCTGATGTTCACCACCGACGGTGAGCTGGCTAACCGCTTGATGCACCCGTCCTACCAGATGGACCGCGAATACGCCGTGCGCGTACGCGGCGAAGTCGACGATGAAATGATCGAACGGCTGAAGGCTGGGGTGATGCTCGAAGATGGCCCGGCTAAATTCACCGACATCAAGGTCGCGCCCGGCGGTGTCGGCTTCAACCACTGGTACCACTGCGTGGTGATGGAAGGCCGTAACCGCGAAGTGCGACGCCTGTGGGAGTCCCAGGGTCTGGTGGTCAGCCGTCTGAAGCGTGTGCGCTTCGGCCCGGTGTTTATCACCTCGGATCTGACCATGGGCCGCTGGCGCGAAATGAGCCAGCGCGAAGTGGATATCCTCAGCGAAGAAGTCGGCCTCAAGCCGGTCGCCTTGCCGGATATGAAGGAAAAGACCCGCGACAAGCTGGATCGCTTGCAGCGCAAATCGGCCAAGCCGGTCGGTCGCGGCGAGCGCCCGGTGCGCACCTTGCGTCCGGCCCATGGCGGTGGCCAGGTGGAAACGGATCAAGGTCGCTCGCGCGCACCGCGCAGCGAAGGCGCCGATCGCCCGACTCGCACCCCTCGTGCTGAAGGTGTCGAGCGCGTAGTCCGTACTCCGCGTAGCGACAGTGGTGAGCGTGCTGTTCGTGCGCCGCGCCCTGAAGGCGCAGAGCATGCTACTCGCACGCCGCGCCCGCCACGTGCCGATCAGGGCCGTAGCCAGGCCGGTAAAGGTACGCCGGTTGCCGAGCGCCCGCGTGACGTCAACAAGAAGCGCCCGGCCAAGCCCGCGGCCAAGCGTCCGGGTGTGGAACTGAGCGAGCGTCCGGCGCGTAAGCCGGCAGGCGCGCCGGTCAAGCGCCGCAGCCAGCCCACGGGCGAAGGCCAGCGTCCGGGGTTCGGCCGCGGTAACCGCAAGCCGGAATAAGCGGGCTAAGGAAATAAAAAAGGGACTCGAAAGAGTCCCTTTTTTTGTTTCGACTTAACGTTAGCCGGCCATATTCAAACGGTTGCGGCCGTTGCGTTTGGCCGCATACAGCGCGCTGTCGGCGCGGCGCAGCAGACTATCCGAGGACTCGCCAGGCAGCAGGGTGGCGCAACCGAGGCTGATGGATACCAAGATGGCTTGGTTCTGATTCAGGCATTGCAGATTCTGTACCGCATGACGCAGGCGCTCGCCGATCAAGCCGGCGGCCTCACGGCCGGTACCGGAAAGCAGCACCAGGAACTCTTCGCCGCCGTAGCGGAACACCAGGTCGACGTTGCGTAGCTGGTCGCGCAGGGTCGCCGCCACGGCTTTCAGTACTTCGTCGCCGTATGCGTGGCCGTGCTGGTCGTTGATTCGCTTGAAGTGATCGATGTCCAGCATCAGCATCGACAAGGGTTGCAGGCTGCGCCGCGCCAGGTCGATTTCGCGTTGCAGGGACTGATTCAGTGCCAGGCGGTTGCCGGTGTTGGTCAGCGGGTCGCGCAGCGCGCTTTGCACGGCTGCGCGATAGAGCAGGGCGTTGCGCAGTGGAAACAGCAAGCTGGCCAGCAGGGATTCCAGTCGGCCCAGTTCTTCCTCGCTGAAACGCTGGCTGCGTCTGAAAATCAGCTCGCCGAGGTATTCGCCCTCATGGCTCAGGCGGTAACCGGCGGTATGGTTGCCGCGTTCGCCGAACTCGAACCGCAGGTCGCAAGCCGCCAGTTGGTAGCCCAGGGCGTCGAGCGGCACCAAGCGCTGCACTTCGCGGTAGAACAGGCCGAGGATGCGGTCGACCTCCAAAGAGGTCTGCAGCTGCAGGCTCAACTGCTGGCGTAACTGGGCCAGGCTGACCGGCTTGAGCGTTTGCTGCGAGCGGCTGGCGTAGCCCAGGCGCTGCAGTTTGGCGGCATCGAAGTCGATGGTGTTGGACTGATTGTGTGGACCCATACTGCTCAACCTCTGATGCTCGGCGCGTTGAGGGCGCGCTCCGATACAGATGCTTAGCTAGTTTTATGCCACTATATAAAAATCTTTATATATCAGTTGCTTAGGTTGTTTTATATGGGCGGAGCGGCAGCTATTTGCCGGTTGTCTGACGCCGATGGTGGCAATTCGCTGCCGCTCTGCCGGCGACGCCAGGAAACCGGCACTTGCTACTGGGCGTCGAACGCCTGGCCATTCACACCGCTGCTGTCCGGGCCCATCAGATACAGATAGACCGGCATGATTGCCTCGGGCAGTGGGTTGTTCGCCGGGTTTTCCCCGGGATAGGCCTGGGCGCGCATGTCGGTGCGGGTCGCGCCCGGGTTGACGCTGTTGGCGCGTACCGGAGCGATCCCGTCCAGCTCGTCGGCGAGAACCTGCATCAGGCCTTCGGTGGCGAACTTGGACACCGCATAGGCGCCCCAGTAAGCGCGACCTTTGCGGCCGACGCTGCTGGAGGTGAATACCACCGAGGCGTCCGTCGACAGCTTGAGCAGCGGCAGCAGGGTGCTGGTCAGCATGAACATGGCGTTGACGTTGACCTGCATGACGCGCATGAAGTTATCGCCCGACAATTGCTCCAGCGGCGTGCGCGGGCCGATGATCGAGGCGTTGTGCAGCAGGCCGTCGAGCTTGCCGAACTCGCGTTCGATCATCGCCGCCAGCTCGTCGTACTGGTGCGGCAGGGCGGTTTCCAGGTTGAACGGTATCACCGCGGGCTGCGGATGCCCGGCTGCTTCTATGGCGTCATAGATGCGAGTCAGGTTTTCTTCAGTCTTGCCCAGCAACAATACGGTCGCGCCATGGGCGGCGAAGGCCTGCGCGGCTGCGGCGCCAATTCCACGGCCGGCGCCGGTGACCAGAATCACCCGGTCTTTGAGCAGGTCGGGGCGGGCGGAATATTGGAACATGGGGGCTCCTTCGGAGAGTGGCAGGCTGCAAGCCAAAATCGGCAATCTGCGCAGCAGAATATTTATACGCGTGCCGGGCGAGATCGGCTTCGCTTCGCTAAGCCCAGCATTACCAGGACGATCAGCAGCTACATAACGCCCGATCCAGTACCGCGCGCAGCTCCAGCGGGTGATCGACGACCACGTCGGCTCCCCAGTTGCGTGGGTTATCGTCCGGGTGAATATAGCCGTAGGTCACGGCCGCGGTACGGGTGCCGGCGGCGCGGCCGGATTCGATATCGCGCAGATCATCGCCGACGAACAACACGCTGGCCGGGTCCAGGCCCAGCTGCGAGCAAGCCAGTGTCATCGGCTCGGGGTCGGGCTTGCTGCGGGTCACGTGATCCGGGCAGATCAGAATTGCCGAGCGTTCGGCCAGGCCGAGGCGCTGCATGATGGGCTCGGCGAAACGCAGTGGCTTGTTGGTCACCACGCCCCAGATCAACTTGGCCTTCTCGATATCGGCGAGCAATTCATCGATGCCGTCGAATGGGCGGGTCAGTACGGCGCAGTGCTCCTGGTAGCGCTCGAGGAACTCCAGACGCAGCTCCTCGAAACCCTGCTCATCCGGTTGCATGGCGAAGGTACAGGTGACCATGGCTCGGGCGCCGCCGGAAACCTGATCGCGGATCAGCTTCTCGGCAATGGGCGCGAGGCCGCGTTCGGCGCGCATGGCCTGGCAGATGGCGATAAAGTCCGGCGCGCTGTCGAGCAGCGTGCCGTCCATGTCGAAAAGCACTGCACGCAAGCGCATCAAACCTCCTTCAGCGTCTGAACCATGTAATTGACGGCGACATCCGCTTCCAGTTTGTAGTGCTTGGTCAGCGGGTTGTAGGTCAGTCCGATGATGTCCTTGACCTGCAGGCCGGCGTCGCGGCTCCAGGCGCCCAGTTCCGAAGGGCGGATGAATTTCTTGAAATCATGGGTGCCGCGCGGCAGCAGGCGCAGCAGGTATTCGGCGCCCAGCACTGCGAACAAATAGGCTTTGGGGTTGCGGTTGATGGTGGAGAAGAACACCTGGCCGCCGGGTTTGACCAGGGCGTGGCAGGCGCTGATCACCGACGCCGGGTTCGGTACGTGTTCGAGCATTTCCAGGCAGGTGACCACGTCGAACTGTTCGGGCATCTCCAGGGCCAGGGCTTCGGCGGTGATCTGCCGGTATTCCACCGATACCCCGGACTCCAACTGGTGCAACTGGGCCACGGCCAGCGGCGCTTCGCCCATATCGATACCGGTGACGGTCGCGCCGCGTTGCGCCATGGCCTCGCTGAGGATGCCGCCGCCGCAGCCGATGTCGAGAATCTTCTTGCCAGCCAGGCCCACGCGCTCGTCGATCCAGTTGATGCGCAGCGGATTGATGTCGTGCAATGGCTTGAATTCGCTCTCGCGGTCCCACCAGCGGTGGGCGAGGGCTTCGAATTTAGCGATTTCGGCGTGGTCGACGTTGCTCATATTTTTCTCGGGTAGAAGCTGAAAACGGGAGGCCTGAGGCGCGATGCGCCATGTTGCCAGTTTCTCGCGGTGGAGTGGGCGCCTCTTGGCGCGCCAATATATGTCAGTTTGTCGCAGTGTTTCGCTTGTGGATCCTATGTTCTTGCGCAATGCCTATGACATCGTAAGGCAGGCTGTCGGAGGCTTGTCCGCCATTGGGCCGCCGGCGGTGGACAAGGCTTCACCATGCACACCCTACAAAAGCGAGGCCTGGTGGCCTGGATAAGCCTTGGCGCAATCCGGGATTGCGGCGCCCCGGATTGCGCTGCGCTTGTCCGGGCTACCTATCATTTCGCAGAGATCTTCGCCCCCCAGGCTCGGGCGTTGGCGATGATCTGCTGCTCGTCCAGGCGGGTCAGACGGCCGCCGTCGAGCAGTTGCTTGCCGCCCACCCAAAGGTGTTCGACGCAGCTGCGGTTGCAGGTATAGATCAGCTGCGAAACCGGATCGTAGACCGGTTGCTGGGTCAGGCCGGAGAGGTCGAAAGCCACCAGGTCGGCCGCCTTGCCCAGCTCCAGGGAGCCGGTTTCCGCGTCCATGCCCAGGGCGCGCGCCCCGTTCAAGGTGGCCATGCGCAGGGCGCTGTGAGCGTCCAGGGCGGTGGCCGAGCCGGCGACGGCCTTGGCCAGCAGTGCCGCGGTGCGGGTTTCGCTGAGCAGGTCGAGGTCGTTGTTGCTCGCCGCGCCATCGGTGCCTAGGGCCACATTGACCCCGGCTTGCCAGAGTTTCTCCACCGGGCAAAAACCGCTGGCCAGTTTCAGGTTGGACTCCGGGCAGTGGATCACGCTGGTATTGCTGGCAACCAGCAGTGCCACGTCGTCATCGTCGATCTGGGTCATGTGCACGGCCTGAAAACGCGGCCCGAGCAAGCCCAGTCGGTCCAGGCGAGCCAGCGGCCGTTCGCCGTGCGCCTCTATGCTCTGCTGCACTTCGAAGGCGGTTTCCTGCACGTGCATATGAATACCGGCATCCAGCTCTTCGGCGAGCATGCGGATATTCTCCAGTTTGTCGTCGCTCACCGTGTAGGGCGCGTGGGGGCCGAACGCGACTTTCAGGCGCGGGTGGTGCTTGAGGTCGTCGAACAGACTCAGCCCTTTACGCAGGGCTTCGTCGGCATCGCGGGCGCCGGGAATCGGGAAGTCGAGCACCGGGATGCTGATCTGCGCGCGAATGCCGCTCTTGTGTACCAGCTCGCAGGCCACCTCGGGGAAGAAGTACATATCGGCAAAGCAGCTGACGCCGCTCTTGAGCTGCTCGGCGATGGCCAGCTCGGTACCGTCCTGGACGAACTGCTCGTTGACCCATTTGGCTTCGGCCGGCCAGATGTGCTGTTCCAGCCAGGTCATCAGCGGCAGGTCGTCGGCCAGGCCGCGGAACAAGGTCATCGCCGCATGTCCATGGGCATTGACCAGGCCTGGCGTCAGCAGGCGCCCCGGCAGCTCGCGTATTTCCAAGGCCGCGTGCTTGAGCGCTTCGGCGCGCGGCGCTATCAGTGCGATGCGCCCATCGCGAATACCCAGGCCGTGTTCTTTCAGCACCACACCGGCAGGTTCGACCGGTACCAGCCAGGTGGGCAACAGTAGAAGGTCGAGAGGGGCTTCGGGCATGGTTGGGCTTCCGCTTGGCGTAAAGCTGCAGAGTCTATAGAGGAACGCAGCGCGCTAAAACCCGCGCGGTAAGTGCGCCCGGTCTCGGCCATGGGCTGCGCACGGCAGTGAAAAGGCTTGACGCTGTCCGGGTGAGCCGCACACTGAACAGCTGGCGGTTTGGTTCTACGCGTATAATCGCCGGCTTTTTCCGGTGGAGGTATGGGATGCGCGAGCAATTGCTGGCGGCAGAGAAGGTCAAAGCCATCGAATGGCGCGACGGCGCTCTGTATCTGCTCGATCAGCGCGTACTGCCTTTCGAGGAAACCTGGCTTCGCTACGACTCGGCTGCAGCCGTGGCCGAGGCCATTCGCAGCATGGTGGTGCGCGGGGCGCCGGCGATCGGCATTACCGCTGCTTATGCGGTGGTGCTGGCGGCGCGCAGCCGTTTGGCTGCGGGCGGCGACTGGCGCCTGGCGCTGCAGGACGATTTCGCCTTGTTGGCCGCCTCGCGGCCGACCGCGGTCAATCTGTTCTGGGCGCTGGATCGCATGCGCGACCGCCTGGCTCGGCTCAAGGATGGCGACGATCCGCTGGCGCTACTGGAGGCCGAGGCCCTGGGCATTCACCAAAGCGATCGCGATGCCAATCTGTCCATGGCTCAGCTCGGTGTTGATCTGATTCGCAAGCACCAGGGCAATCGACAGAACATCCTGACCCATTGCAATGCCGGTGCCTTGGCCACCGGCGGTTTCGGCACGGCCCTGGGGGTGATCCGTGGGGCCTATCTGGAAGGTCTGGTCGAGCGGGTATACGCCGACGAAACCCGGCCCTGGCTGCAAGGCTCGCGCTTGACCGCCTGGGAGCTGGCAGGCGACGGTATCCCGGTCACTGTGAACGCCGACTCGGCCGCCGCGCACCTAATGAAAACCCGCGGCATCACCTGGGTCGTGGTCGGCGCCGACCGCATTGCCGCCAATGGCGATGTGGCCAATAAGATCGGCACCTATCAGCTGGCGGTCAGCGCCATGCACCATGGCGTTCGTTTTATGGTGGTGGCGCCCAGCTCGACCATCGATATGGCCTTGGACAGTGGCGACGATATTCCCATCGAGGAGCGCGACGGCAGCGAGTTGCTGACGCTCAATGGTGCACCTATTACATCCGGGGTCGAAGCGCTCAACCCGGTATTCGATGTGACACCGGCTGATTTGATCGACTTTCTGGTGACCGAAAAGGGTGTGGTCGAGCGCCCGGATATGGCGAAAATGGCTCAACTGATGTGCCGCAAGCGTTTGCACTGAGCTGATCGCCGGCCCGTTGTGGTTCGGTATCGGGGCGAAGCTTTTGCCCCTGCTGATCGGCCTGAAATCGTCTCTCTGCAGTGCCGCATCTGCCCTGGCGATTATGGCTGCCGGGGGATAGGTGCGCGGCGGCGATTGTGGTAAGCTCCCGCGGTTTTCGGGGTGCCTAATTGCGGGCCTCTTAACTGCGCAGTTACATGGCATAACTCATTGATTTGTCGTGAGTCGTTGCTGGCCACTCTGGTCGCGGCGGCGAGCTTCGTTACGTTCAGGATGGGCGGCGCGGAGTTTCACTAGAAAAAGGAATCAGGCTACTCATGGGCGAACTGGCCAAAGAAATCCTCCCGGTCAATATTGAAGACGAACTCAAGCAGTCCTACCTCGATTACGCGATGAGCGTGATCGTCGGGCGCGCCTTGCCGGATGCACGCGATGGCTTGAAGCCCGTGCACCGCCGCGTGCTCTTTGCGATGAGCGAGTTGGGCAACGACTGGAACAAGGCATACAAGAAGTCCGCCCGTGTGGTCGGTGACGTCATCGGTAAATATCACCCGCACGGTGATACCGCGGTTTACGACACCATCGTCCGTATGGCCCAGCCGTTCTCCCTGCGTTATCTGCTGGTCGATGGTCAGGGCAACTTCGGTTCGGTCGACGGCGACAACGCCGCCGCCATGCGATACACCGAAGTACGCATGACCAAGCTGGCCCACGAGCTGCTGGCCGACCTGCACAAAGAAACCGTCGACTGGGTGCCGAACTACGACGGCACCGAGATGATTCCGGCGGTGATGCCGACCAAGGTGCCCAACCTGCTGGTCAACGGCTCCAGCGGTATCGCCGTAGGCATGGCCACCAACATCCCGCCGCACAACCTCACGGAAGTGATCAACGGCTGCCTGGCACTGATCGACAACCCCGAGCTGACGGTCGATGAGCTGATGGAATACATCCCCGGTCCGGATTTCCCGACCGCGGCGATCATCAATGGCCGTGCCGGCATCATCGAGGCCTACCGCACCGGTCGTGGCCGTATCTATATGCGTGCCCGCGCCATTATCGAGGACATCGACAAGGTCGGCGGTCGCCAGCAGATCATCGTCAGCGAACTGCCGTACCAGCTGAACAAGGCGCGCTTGATCGAGAAGATCGCCGAGCTGGTTAAAGAGAAGAAGCTCGAAGGCATCACCGAACTGCGCGACGAGTCCGACAAGGACGGTATGCGCATCGTGATCGAGCTGCGCCGCGGCGAAGTGCCGGAAGTGGTGCTCAACAACCTCTACGCCCAGACCCAGATGCAGAGCGTGTTCGGCATCAACGTGGTCGCCCTGATCGACGGCCAGCCGAAAGTCCTGAATCTCAAGGACATGCTCGAAGCCTTCGTTCTGCACCGCCGTGAAGTGGTTACCCGGCGCACCGTGTTCGAGCTGCGTAAAGCCCGTGAACGTGGCCATATTCTCGAAGGCCAAGCCGTTGCCCTGTCTAACATCGACCCGGTAATCGCTCTGATCAAGGCTTCGCCGAGCCCGGCCGAGGCCAAGGAAGCGCTGATCTCCACCGCATGGGAATCGTCCGCGGTCGAAGCCATGGTCGAACGCGCTGGTGCCGACTCCTGCCGCCCGGAAACCCTCGAACCGCAATACGGCCTGCGCGACGGCAAGTACTACCTGTCGCCGGAACAGGCCCAGGCCATCCTCGAGTTGCGCCTGCACCGCCTGACCGGTCTGGAGCACGAGAAGCTGCTGGCCGAATACCAGGAAATCCTCCTGCAGATCGGCGAGCTGATCCGCATCCTCACCAGCGCCGTGCGCCTGATGGAAGTGATCCGCGAAGAGCTGGAAGGCATCAAGGCCGAGTTCGGCGATGCGCGTCGCACCGAGATTCTCGATGCGCGCCTGGATCTGACCCTGGGCGACCTGATCACCGAGGAAGACCGGGTGGTGACCATTTCCCATACCGGCTACGCCAAGTCGCAGCCGCTGACCGCTTATCAGGCGCAGCGTCGCGGCGGCAAGGGCAAGTCGGCGACCGGGGTCAAGGACGAGGATTACATCGCCCACCTGCTGGTCGCCAACAGCCACACCACGCTGCTGCTGTTCTCCAGCAAGGGCAAGGTCTACTGGCTGAAAACCTACGAAATTCCGGAAGCCTCGCGCGCTGCCCGTGGTCGCCCGCTGGTCAACCTGTTGCCGTTGGGTGAGGGTGAATACATCACCACCATGCTGCCGGTCGAGGAATACACCGAGGGTCACTACATCTTTATGGCCACCGCTGGCGGTACCGTGAAGAAGACTCCGCTGGAGCAGTTCAGCCGTCAGCGCAGCGTCGGTCTGATCGCCCTGGAACTGGATGAAGGCGATACCCTGATTTCCGCCGCCATTACCGATGGCAGTCGTGAAGTCATGCTGTTCTCCGACGGCGGCAAGGTCACCCGCTTCAAGGAAACCGACGTCCGTGCCATGGGTCGTACCGCCCGCGGTGTGCGCGGTATGCGTCTGCCGGAAGGGCAGAAGCTGATTTCCATGCTGATCCCGGAAGAAGGCAGCCAGATCCTCACCGCTTCCGAGCGTGGTTACGGCAAGCGCACCGCCATCGACGAGTTCCCGGAATACAAACGTGGCGGCCAGGGCGTGATCGCCATGGTCAGCAACGAGCGTAACGGCAAGCTGGTCGGCGCTGTGCAGGTACTCGATGGCGAGGAGATCATGCTGATTTCCGACCAAGGCACCCTGGTGCGGACCCGTGTCGGCGAAGTTTCCAGCCTCGGTCGTAACACTCAGGGCGTGACCCTGATCAAGCTGGCCAAGGATGAGAAGCTGGTCGGCCTTGAGCGTGTGCAGGAGCCATCCGAAGAAGAGGGCGAGGAGCTGCTCGAAGGCGAAGAGGGTTCCGTGGCAGTGGAAGTCGTGGCTGTAGACGATGGCGCAGAAGCATCCGATGCTGTTGACGAAAGCCCGGCCGAGGAAGACTAAGTCGAGCGGACTGCATGAGTTTCAGTCGTAGGATGGGTTGAACGAAGCGATACCCATCGAGCGTCCAGGTAAGATTGACTGCGCAGCGGTGCGACCAGTATTGGGGCTTGCGGTCATTCACAGCTCGACAGCCATTCGTTCGATGGGTTACGCCTTCGGCTAACCCACCCTACGGGGGCGGCTTTTAACGCAGTGCATAGCGCCGTCGCGAGGAGCGGTGGTGTTCAGCGAATCTGAGAGAGATAGATGTGAGCAAGCGAGCCTATAACTTCTGCGCCGGCCCGGCCGCGCTTCCTGAAGCTGTTCTGCAACGCGCCCAGGCGGAGCTCCTCGATTGGCAGGGTAAAGGCCTGTCGGTCATGGAAATGAGCCACCGCAGCGACGAATACACCGCCATCGCCGAGAAGGCCGAGCAGGATCTGCGTGATCTGCTGGTCATTCCCTCGAACTACAAGGTGCTGTTCCTTCAGGGTGGTGCCAGCCAGCAGTTCGCTGAGATCCCGCTCAACCTGTTGCCTGAAGACGGCGTCGCAGACTATATCGACACCGGCATCTGGTCGAAGAAGAGCATCGAAGAGGCGCGGCGCTATGGCACCGTCAATGTCGCCGCCAGCGCCAAGCCTTATGACTATTTCGCGATTCCTGGGCAGAACGACTGGCAGCTGTCCAAAGACGCCGCTTACCTGCACTACGCCAGCAACGAAACCATTGGCGGCCTGCAGTTCGACTGGATTCCCGATGTCGATGTGCCGCTGGTCGTGGACATGTCTTCGGACATTCTGTCGCGGCCGCTGGATGTCTCCAAGTTCGGTCTGATCTACGCCGGTGCGCAGAAGAATATCGGTCCATCCGGTCTGGTCGTGGTGATCGTCCGTGAGGATCTGCTCGGTCATGCCCGCAGCGTTTGCCCGACCATGCTCAATTACAAGATCGCCGCCGATAACGGTTCGATGTACAACACCCCGGCGACCTTCTCCTGGTATCTCTCCGGCCTGGTGTTCGAGTGGCTGAAAGAGCAGGGCGGCGTCGAGGCCATGGAGCAGCGCAATCGCGCCAAGAAAGAGCTGCTGTATGGTGCTATCGACAGCAGCGAGCTGTACAGCAATCCGATCAGCGTGAATGCCCGTTCCTGGATGAACGTGCCGTTCCGCCTGGCCGACGAGCGCCTGGATAAGCCATTCCTGCTCGGCGCCGACGCTCGCGGTCTGCTCAATCTCAAGGGGCACCGGTCGGTCGGTGGTATGCGTGCGTCCATCTACAACGCCGTGGGCCTGGACGCCGTCGAGGCGTTGGTCGCCTACATGGCGGAATTCGAGAAGGAACACGGCTGATGACGGACGATATCTCCGAGCAGGAGCTGCAAGCGCTACGCCTGCGCATCGATAACCTCGACGAGCGCATTCTCGAGCTGATCAGCGACCGCGCGCGCTGCGCCGAGGAAGTGGCGCGGGTGAAAATGAAGGCGCTGCCGGAAGGTGAAAAACCGGTGTTCTATCGCCCGGAGCGCGAAGCCCAGGTGCTCAAACGCATCATGGAACGCAATCAGGGACCGTTGGGCAACGAAGAAATGGCGCGGTTGTTCCGCGAGATCATGTCCTCCTGCCTGGCCCTGGAAAACCCGCTGCGCGTCGCCTACCTCGGCCCGGAAGGCACCTTCACCCAGGCGGCGGCGATGAAGCATTTCGGTCATGCGGTGATCAGCCAGCCGATGGCGGCGATCGACGAAGTATTCCGCGAAGTCGCTGCTGGCGCAGTGAACTTCGGCGTGGTGCCGGTGGAAAATTCCACCGAAGGCGCGGTCAATCACACCCTCGACAGCTTCCTCGAGCACGATATGGTGATTTGCGGCGAGGTCGAGCTGCGCATCCACCATCACCTGCTGGTCGGTGAAACCACTAAAGTCGACAAGATCACCCGCATCTACTCCCATGCCCAGTCTTTGGCCCAGTGCCGTAAATGGTTGGACGCGCACTACCCGAACGTCGAACGCGTGGCGGTATCGAGCAATGCCGACGCGGCCAAGCGGGTCAAGAGCGAGTGGAACAGCGCGGCCATCGCCGGCGACATGGCGGCCGGCCTCTATGGCCTGAGCAAGATCGCGGAAAAGATCGAAGACCGCCCGGACAACTCCACGCGCTTCCTTATTATCGGCAGCCAGGAAGTACCGCCGACCGGCGACGACAAGACTTCGATCATCGTCTCCATGCGCAACAAGCCCG
>CAMPJN010000035.1 GCA_946886875.1 uncultured Pseudomonas sp. | reverse complement strand
ACGGTACAACCCCGAGAGACTTAACATGAGCCAGCTTTTCCTTGAGCAAAACGCTGTTATACGAGTAAGCCGCCAGGCCTACAAGCCTGTCCTCGCACTGAGCCTATTGGCCGCGCTGGTGGGTTGCAGCGGCAGTGCACCGGGTAACCTGGGCGTGCAGGATGGCCGCTTGGCGCCCTGCCCGACCTCGCCCAATTGCGTCAACAGCCAGGCCAGCGATAGCGACAAGCATATCGCGCCGCTGCCACTCAAGGGCGACCGCGCGCAAACCCAGGCACTGCTGGTCAAGCTGCTGAGCAGCGAACCGCGGGTCACCCTGGTCGAGCAGAAAGAGCATTACCTGCGCGCGGAATTCGCCAGCAAACTGCTGGGCTTTGTCGATGATGTGGAGTTTCTGATCGGCGAGCAGCACGTCGACGTACGCTCGGCCTCGCGCCTGGGTTACTCGGATTTCGACGTCAACCGCAAGCGCATCGAACAGCTGCGCCAACGTTTGAGCGAGTAACAGTGGACAAGTCGCCTGCGGGAACCCTGCAGGCGATGCAATTCCAGGTTATTCGGCGGGGGTTATCAGGCCGTTGAAAAACTACCTGTTATTCGGCCGGCTGATCGAGCAACAAGCGCTCATGCACCACATCGACCAGCTTGTCCGGCTGGAACTTGGAAAGGAAGTTATCGCAGCCGACCTTCTGCACCATGGCTTCGTTGAAGCTGCCGGATAGCGAGGTATGCAGCACCACATAGAGATCCTTGAGCCTGGGATCGTTGCGGATTTCGGTGGTCAGACGATAGCCGTCCATTTCCGGCATTTCCGCATCGGTTATCACCATCAGCAACTTCTCATGCACGTTGATTCCGGCATCGGCCCAGCTTTTCAGCAGATTCAGCGCACGCAGGCCATCGCTGGCTGCGTGACAGCGCACATCCAGCTGCGCCATGGTGCCCTTGAGCTGACTCATGGCCACGCTGGAGTCGTCGACCAACAGCACTTCGCGGCCCTTGGCATGTTCGAGCAGCGGATCGGCGAGCTTTTCCGGGGAAACCTTGGTGCTCATCGGGGTGATTTCCGCCAGCACCTTTTCCACGTCGATGATCTCGACGATCTTTTCGTCGACCTTGGTGATCGCGGTCAGATAATGCTGGCGCCCGGCGCCCCCCGGCGGCGGCAGGATGGACTCCCAATTGAGGTTGATGATGCGGTCCACGCCGCCGACCAGAAAAGCCTGAACCGAACGGTTGTACTCGGTGACGATGATGGTGCTGCGCTCATCCGGCACTATCGGACGCATACCTATGGCCTGGGACAGATCGATCACCGGCAGGGTCTGCCCGCGCAGGTTGACCACCCCACAGACGAAACGATGACGCTGCGGCATCAGCGTCAGCTTGGGCATCTGCAGGACCTCCTGTACCTTGAACACGTTGATCGCGAACAACTGCCGCCCGACCAGACTGAACATCAGGATTTCCAGACGGTTCTCACCCACCAATTGGGTGCGTTGATTGACTGAGTCGAGAATACCGGCCATTACGCGCTCCTGATTACTTATCGATGTAGCCTAGCAGCCTGGCGCACTTGACGCTGCTCCTTGCGCGCAATAGCGGACCCGCGGATTGCTGGCTCACCGCTGTATCGGCCAAGCGGCAGGCGACTGAAGCGCGGCGCGACTGTCCCCGACCGACATCCCCGATCAAATAGCCAAGACCTGCTCAAGGGCATTGCTCAGTAACGGCGAACCGAGCGGCAGATGCACCCGCAGCGCGGCTGGACGGGCAGAGAAACGCAGGCGTTTGCTGCCCATGGGTTCGCCGTCGAGGTTCAGGTCCAAACCCTGCGGCACGTCTATTTCCAGCCATGGCAGGCGCGCACCGATGGATACGCTTTGCACTCCGTTGATTCCGCCGGAGAGCAAAGTGCCCAAGGTTCCCACCACATCCTCCGCGGCTGGCACTATGCAGATATCCAACAAACCATCGTCGACCTGGGCATCGGGGCACAACAGATGACCGCCGCCGGCCTGACGGCCATTGCCGATGCCCAGTGCCAGAAACTCACCCTCCCAGAAGAAGTCCGGCCCACTGAAACGGCCGGACGCCGAGCGTACCTCGGCGAAACGGGTAAGCCCTGTCAACAGATACGCCGCACTACCGAGTACCCGCTTCAGCTCCTCGGACGTGTTGGCGGTGACCTGGGAACCAAAACCGCCGGTGGCCATATTGAGGAATATATGCCCATCGACCTCGCCCAGGTCGATTCGCTGCGGCTGTGCATCCAATAGCGCCAGCGCCCCGTGCGGATCGAGGGGGATACCGGCAGCATTGGCAAAATCGTTCGCCGTGCCCAACGGCAGCAGCACCAGGCTGGCCTCGGTAGCCGCCAACGCCATGGCCTCGGCAACATCGCGCAGGGTGCCATCGCCGCCACCGGCGATCAGGATCGGATAGCCCGCCTGCAAGGCCTCGTCAACCAGACGCTGGGCATCGCCGGCTTCCCAGGTCAGGCGTACCGCCAACTCCCAGCCCTGCTCACGATGCGCAGCTACCGCCTCGCGTACCGCGGCATTCATCGCCTGCTTGCCATGCAGAATCAGTAACGCTTTACGTTCGTCCATGCTTACCCCTGTGCCAATGCTTAGATGCGTGTACCGCTTTATCCAGACCGCAGATAGAGGCATTTGTCGCTTTCGTCGCTGCCCGCGCTTTTTGTTTATTTTTCAGCCAGACCCAAGCAGGCATAAGATCTAATAATTAGATATATAAGGCGAAAAATATGCCATTTTTTATCGTACAGTTTTAATTGATCATCTACTCAACGCCACCCCTGGCCCCTAACGACGATGAGGCTGCAGATGATTGAAATACGCCCCTTTGCCCAGCTCGGCAATGCCCAGCACGGCTGGCTCAACGCGCACCATCATTTCTCTTTCGCCAGCTACCATGACCCCAAGCGCATGGGCTGGGGACAGCTGCGGGTATGGAACGACGATGCAATCGCACCCCATGCAGGTTTCCCCACGCACCCTCATCAGGATATGGAAATCATCACCTACGTACGTCAGGGCGCCATTACCCACAAGGACAGCCTGGGCAACCAGGGCCGCACCGAGGCTGGCGACGTACAGGTGATGAGCGCCGGCACCGGCATCGCCCATAGCGAATTCAATCTCGAGGATACGACGACCCAGTTGTTTCAGATCTGGATCCAGCCCGACCAGGTCGGGCTGCCGCCGTCCTGGGGCGCCAAACCCTTCCCCAAGGGCGAACGTGCGGGGGCTTTCGTGATACTCGCCAGCGGCTATGCCGAAGACCGCGAGGCCTTGCCGATCCGTGTCCGCGCCAGGTTGGCGGCAGCCACGCTGCAGGCCGGGCAACAGGTCGAGTACCCGCTGGGCAAACTGCGTAAAGCCTATTTGGTGGGCGCCAGCGGTTCATTCGAAATCAATGGCGTGTCAGCGCAGGCGCGCGATGGTGTGGCCGTAAGCGACCTCGACCTGCTGCAGATAACGGCGATAGAAGACAGCGAGATCGTATTGGTGGATGTGGCCTAGGAACATTCGCTGATGCCTGGGGCTAAATGTTCTCGCTCACGGGCTGCTCCTTCGGTAACCATACGGTGAAGGTAGCGCCCTGCCCTGGTTCGCTTTCGACCTCCAGGCGTCCGTGGTGCTTGCCGACGATGCTGTAGGACACCGACAAACCGAGGCCCGTGCCCTGGCCCACCGGCTTGGTGGTGAAGAAGGGATCGAACAAGCGGGTCAGGTGCTCGGCTTCGATACCGCTACCGCTGTCGCGCACCCGCACGTACACCCAATCGTCCTGGGTGCCGGTTTCCAGCCAGATGGTGCCCTGCTGTTCGATGGCATGGGCGGCGTTGATGATCAGGTTCATGAACACCTGATTGAGCTGCGAGCCCAGGCACTCGACTTCGGGCAACTCGCCGTAATTCTTCACCACCTCGGCCTTGAATTTGATCTCGTTCCATATCACGTTCAGGGTGCTGTCGAGGCCCTTGTGCAGGTCGGTCTTCTGCCAATCGCCGGAATCGATATGGGAAAAATCGCGCAAGTCCTGAACGATCTGCTTGACCCGCTCCAGGCCCTGACGCGACTCACGCACCAGATCGGCCATATCGCTGCGCAGAAAATCGTAATCGAGGGTCTGGTTGGCCTGCTCCAGTCGCGCGCGCAACTCGGGGCCCTGATGCTCGGCCGCTGCCGTCTGATAGGTTTCGATCAGGCGGAACAAGTCCTCCACATAGCGCTCCAGGCTGCTGAAGTTGGAATAGACATAGCCGACCGGGTTGTTGATTTCATGGGCTACGCCCGCGGCCAATTGACCGATCGCGGCCATCTTTTCCGATTGCAACAATTGCGCCTGGGCATCTTCGAGTTTGCGGATCAGACGCGCCTGCTCGCTCTTTTCTTCCTGCAGGAGTTGGTTGAGCCGCTCCAGTTCAAGGTGCTGGGCAGCCGTCTCGGTGGCATCGGCGATGGTCAGGCAGACATATTTGACCGTTCCCGCAGCCTCGATCATCGGCGAGAAGGTACAGTTCTGGTACATCATCTCGCTCAAGCCAGTGATGGGGCGGCTGCCGGAGAAATTGAACAGGTGTGGGCGTTGTTGCCAGGAAGTGAACGCCAGGTTCTGCAGAGCGAAAACCCCGTCGACTTTCTTTTCGACCCAAAGCCTGGGCAGCTCCGGAAAAATATCGAACAGCAGCTTCCCTCTCACCTCGGAGCTGTCCTTGCCGCTGTGGATCACCATGAAGTCGTTCCAGAACGCCACCCGGTAGTCGCTGTCGAGTAGCAACACACCGAGGTTAATGCTTTGCAACACCTCCACTAATTCTGCGGGTAATACTTCGCCTGAAGTTCCAGGGGCAGACGTCATCTCGCATCCTTATTCAGATGATGGTGTATCCATCCAGATCGCGGCAGGCCGCAGTCAAATATCGTTCAATACCTGATCGATCACTTCGATGACGGTGGCCACTGTGTCTTCGGCGATGCACACCAACAGGTCGCAATAGAAGCTGTGGGTCGCCACCTCGAAGTGGATTTCCAGCACCAGCGCCTGATGCCCGCGCAACTCCTGAGAACCGAGCACCTCCTGCAGCGAGCGACCACGCGAGAGCATGGACGGCGAGCCGTAACTGACCTTGATCTCGATCTGCTGGGCCAGACCATTGATACAGGCGCCGGTGAGGATGTTGGTCACATCCAGCATCAATTCATCCTCGATGCTGTTGTGCTCCACGCCTTCATAGCCCATCAGGCCGGCCAGCTGTTCGGCGCCGTTCTCGCCGAAACACACCATCACTTCGCCGCGCAACTTGCCGAGAAATGACTGACGGGTGATCACCGCCGGCTGGCCGGCGATCATCAATTGATCGAGCAGGCTGGTGTTGGTCACATCCGCGGGATGGATGCGCGGCACCGACAGCGTGACGAATGTTTCGGTCAAACGGGCCAGGCGATCGGCAGCCTGGCCCATGGCCACGTTCATCAGTTCCTGTAAGGCATCGCGTTGGTCTTCGCTTAAATTCGCCAATTGACTGCTCATTCCTACACCAACCCTATTTCATACAAAGCCGCTTGCATGGCCTCGGGGGTGATCGGTTTTTTCACAAAGGCCGCTGCGCCGAGCTCACGTACCCGTTGCTGGGCCTGGGGTTGAATATCGGCACTGATAACGATGACCACAGCGTTGGCATCCTCGCGTTTGAGTTGCTCCAACGTGCGAAAACCGTCCATTACCGGCATGGTCAGGTCGAGAAAGATTACCTCGGCATGCCCCGCATGATAAGCCGCTAATGCCTCTTCGCCATTAGCCGCCTGGGTAATCTGTGCATCCAGATCCGCCGGCAGGGCTTTCATCACCAGTTTCCGCGACATGGCCGAATCATCCACTATGAGTATCTTCAAGCTGGCGTCCCCTAACTCTTATGGTTGTCGTAGTGCTTTCGCGTCCTGCGCCAGACTCCAGCCCAACGCTCGCGGCGGACGCGCGCATTCCTAGTACGACTTTAGACGACCACGACGCGTTCGGCCCGCACGATGGGGCTTTTTTTGACCATAAAAGCTATGAACGGCACAAGCGCGCGGAGTGCTGCCGACAAGCGGAGCACATTTTTGCCGACGCCATGGCTCTGCCTTATGCCGGATAACCGGTGATCTTGCGGATTTTCCGGTACAGCGGCTTGAGCTGCCGATACATGCGCTGATAAACCTCGCGGTACAACAGCTCATAGGTGCGTTGCGCCTCGGGGTTGGGCTCGAATACTCGACCGACCCGGGTCATGGCGGCGATAGCCGTGGGGAAATCCGGATGCAGGCCGAGGCCAACGGCGCAGTCGATGGCGGCGCCCAGCCCCGAGGTCTCGTAGACATGCGGGCGCTCCGCCGGCAGGCCGAAGATATCGGCGGTCAGTTGCATCGCCGCATCGCTCTGCGAACCACCGCCGGACACGCGCAGGCGGGTGATCTTGCTGCCCGAGCGTTTTTCGATCTTTTCCTTACCCTGGCGCAGGGCATAGGCCAGGCCCTCGAGAATCGCCCGATAGATGTGCGCGCGGGTGTGCACATCGCCAAAACCAATGATCGAGCCCTTGGCCTCCAGCCCCGGCTCGCGGATGCCCGGCGACCAGTAGGGTTGCAAGGTCAGGCCCATGGAACCGGGTGGCACCGAGTCGACCAGTTCGTCGAATAACGCCTCAGGTTCGACGCCCAGCTCGGCGGCGCGCTGCATCTCGCGCAGGCCGAACTCCTGCTTGAACCAGCTGACCATCCAGAAACCGCGATAGATCATCACCTCGGCGTTGTAGCGATCCGGGATCGCCGCCGGGTACGGTGGAATCAGCGGGATGGTTTCCAGGTACTGGCGCCGCGTGGTGTTGATGGTCGCGGTGGTGCCGTAGGACAAACAGGCCGTGTGCGGTTCCAGCACCCCAGCACCGAGCACCTCGCAAGCCTTGTCGGCGGCCGCGGCGATCAACGGCAAGCCTTCGGGAATGCCGGTATGCGCGCTGGCCGCGGCAGTGATGCTGCCGAGCCGTGCGCCCGGTTTGTAGAGTTCGGGTAACTGCTCGCGACGCACCGGCATCGCCTGCCATTTCCAATCGCTGGCCTTGGCCCACTGCAAGCGCTTGTAGTCGAACGGCAGATAGGCCACGCAACAGCCCACCGAGTCGACGAAACGCCCACACAGCCGGTGAGTGAGAAAACCGGAAAGCAGCAGCACCTTGTCGGTTTTGGCCCAGATATCCGGTTGATTCTGCGCGATCCAGTTGACCTCGGCCTGGGCGCGAAAATGATCGACCGTTTCCTGCGCGCCGAGCAACCTGAACAGCCAGCCCCAAGCCCCCTCGATCCTGCCGCGAACCTCGGCACGGCGCTGGTCCAGCCAGAGGATCGCCGGTCGCAGCGGCTTACCGGCAGAATCGACATTGATCAGGGTGCCGCGCTGGGTGGTCAGCGACACGCCCTTGATCAGGCTGCGGTCGATATCCACCTGCGCCCACAGCCGTTGGCAGGCTTCGCCGAGACTGGCCCAGTAGTAATCCGGGTCCTGCTCGGCCCAGCCGGGTTGCTTGGAGTAATAGGCCTCGAGCTCCACCTTGCCTTTGCCGACCAGGTTGCCCTGCAGGTCGAACAACAGCGCGCGAACACTCTGGGTACCGTTGTCGATGGCCAGCAGGTAGCTTTTTTCGCTCAAGGCGTAATCCCTCTAGTTGTTCGTTGTTGCTTATTTGCTCGTTGGGTATCGCTGTGCTCCGCCTACGCGGCACGACCCTTTCTAGGGTCTGAAGCCTCTGTAGGAGCGGTCGCCCCCGTCTTCGACGGAGCACTGTCGCGCAGCAAACTTTGTAGGAGCCAGCTTGCTGGCGATCCTCCGGCGCATAAAGCAATCGTCGGGACGCCAGATCGCCAGCAAGCTGGCTCCTACAGGACTGACGGCAGGCTGTAGCAGCGCCGCCAGAGTTCCAAATAGTCCTGTTCTTCCTGCTGCCAACGTTCGTCGCTCCAACCCAGACGCGCCTGGCACAGCGCGCGAATGCGCGGCAGTTCGGCCTTGGCGCCTTCGGCCAGCAGCAGCCCGAGGCGGGTGCGGCGCAGCAGCAGGTCGTCCAGGTGCAGCACCAGTTCATGCTCGGCGGCCCAGGCCAGTTCCGCCCAGAGCGTTTCGCTGCCGGCAACTGTTTCGCTGCCAAGCTCGTCGAGCAATGCCAGCACGCCCGGCAAGGCCCGGCCAAAACGGCCGCGCAGGCGTCTCTGCTGGCTGTCGTTGAGACTGGGCATAAGCACGGGCGCGCAGGGCGCGAAGGTGGCGGCGCCGTGGTCAGCCAGCGGGTGGCCGACAAACTCGGCGCAGGCTTGCAGAACTTCCAGGGCCAACAGGCGAAAGGTGGTCAGTTTGCCGCCGGCCAGGGTCACGCAGCCTGGTTCGATCCACAGCGCATGCTCGCGTTTCTCGTCCGAGGGTTTGCGCCCCTCGGCACCATCACTGACCACCGGCCTGACTCCGGCCCAGGTCGAGAGCACATCGCCAGCGGTGATAGCGGCTGATGGGAACTGCTGGGCGCAGGCGGCCAACAGGTACTCGAGTTCCTCGGTGCTGATCCGTGCGTCCTGCTCCAGCGACTCGCGATGATCCAGGTCGGTGGTGCCCACCACGGTCGCGCCCTCCCAGGGGAAGACGAACACCGGGCGCCGGTCCGCGCCGTGCATAAAGCTCAGGGCATGGGCCACCGGCAGGCGCCAGGCTGGCAACAGCAAATGACTGCCGCGCAGCGGGCGGATATGTTCGCGGCCGCTTTTCTGCCGTAGCTGATCGGCCCAGGCTCCGGTGGCCTGGGCCAGGGCACGGCTGCGCAGGCTGTAGCGTTGACCGCTTTCGCAGTCCTCGGCGAGCAGGCCGACCACCCGGCCGTTATCGCGCAGCAACTCGATCACGCGCATGCCGTTAAGCGCTTCGCCGCCGTCCGCCCGCGCCTCGTCCAGCACCCGCAACACCAGGCGCGCGTCGTCGGTCACTGCATCGAAGAAGCGCGTAGCGCCAAGCAAGCCATCTTCCTTGAGGCCAGGGGCGAGATAACGCAGCTGCTGCAGCGAATAAAACAAGTGATTGCGCTTGCCGGCCAGGGCGTCATACAGCGCCAGCAGGCCGCCGAAGACCTTGGGGCCGGGGAAGCCGCCCCGGTAATGCGGCATCAGAAAGCTCAGCGGATCGACCAGGCCAGGCGCTTCGTGCAACAGCCGCTGGCGCTCGCGCACCGAATCGCGGGTCAGGCCAAACTGGCCCTTGGCGATATAACGCAGGCCGCCATGGACCATCTTCGACGAGCGACTGGAAGTGCCCCAGGCGAAATCCCGCTGTTCCAGCAGCAGGCATTTCCAGCCACGCCGCGCCGCTTCACGGAGGATGCCCGCGCCGCTGATACCGCCGCCGACGACGATCAGATCCCAGTCGCGCGCCGCCAACTCGGGCAGGGCCTGGGTGCGCCAAGCGGCGTTCCAGTTGCTCATCATCAATCCTGCAGCAATACGCCGGGAAGCAGACGCTGCTCCGGGTCGAAGTGGCTGGCCAGCGCCTGCAACGTTGCCATGCCCAGCTCGCCCTTCTCCGCCGCCAGATAGGGCGCATGATCGCGGCCGACGCCATGCTGGTGACTGATGGTGCCGCGATTCTCGGCGATGGTCTGGCTGGCGGCCTGCTTGAGTTTGCTCCAGCGCGCCAGGGTTTCCGCATAGCTGTTGCCGGGGCGAAACACGTAGGTGGTGTAGATGCTTGAGCCCTGGTTGTAGACATGGGACAGGTGGGTAAACACATGCACCTGTTCGCCCTCTTCGCCCAGGCCATTACGCAGGCTGGCTTCGATCTTGTTCAGCAGATTGTCGACATTGCTCCAGTCGGTGGCGGTTTCCAGGGTGTCCACGGCGTAGCCGGCAGTCCATAGGCCGTGGCGCAAATAGGGGAAGCGGAAGCGATTTTCCGCCCACTTCTTGCCGAGCAGGGTGCCGGAGAAGACACCGCCGAAACCTTTCAGCAGCTTCTTCGCCTGTTTCAGGGATGCCGCGTTTTGCGTTCGGCTGCCAGTCACGCCAAAAGTCAGCATGCACTTGCCGTCGCTTGCGCCGCGCAGGGCCAGGTACTTCTCCAGCCAGGCGATCTGCCGCGGATGGCCGGCCAGGGCCAGTTGGGTCTGGGTTTCGATGGCATTGGACAAGCGCAGCATCGACAGCGGCACCCGCGCCTGGGCCAGACTGCGAATGCCGGCCAGGGCCTGCTGCCAGTCAGGCAGGAACACCGCGTAGAAATTTTCCTGCTCGGCCAGGCGGGTGATGCGCACCTTCACCTCGGAAATCACGCCGAAGCGCCCTTCCGAGCCCATCAGTATCTCGCGCAGGTCGGGGCCGGCGGCGGACGCCGGGAAGGTCGGAATTTCCAGGGTGCCAGCGAAGGTTTCGACCTTGCCGCCGGCGAACAACTGCTCGATCCGCCCGTAGCGCAACGACTGCTGGCCGCTGGACCGGGTCGCCACCCAGCCGCCGAGGGTCGACAGTTCCCAGGACTGCGGGAAATGGCCGAGCGTATAGCCCTGGGCGCGCAGCTGGCTCTCCACCTGGGGGCCGCTGGCGCCAGGGCCGAAGGTGGCGATCAGGCTGTCGTGGTCGATATCGAGCAGCTTGCCCATGCGTTCCAGCGACAGGGTCAGCACCGGCCGGCTGCCGGCCTGGGGGTTGATATGCCCGGCCACCGAGGTGCCGCCGCCATAAGGAATCAGGCTGATGTCCCGCTCGCTTGCCCAGGCCAGCAAAGTGCGGATCTGCTCAGCGCTTTCCGGGTAGGCGACACCATCGGGGAACACGCCGAAATCGCCGGAGCGCATCGCCAACCAGTCCGGCAGGCTCTGGCCGCGGGCGTGACGCAGGCGGTCCTCGGCATTCAGACAGATCAGCGGATGGGCCTGCAAGCGTGAGGCCGGCACCTGGACCAACACCTGTTCCAGGCTGGCATCGGCCAGCACCTGGCCCGGGCCAAGCCGTTCGGCGAGAAACGCCTCGCCATGGGCCGGCAGTTCCACCACAGTCGCTTCATCGCCCCAGCCGTTCCAACGCCGCATCTGCTTCTCCGAATAGTTCAGTCACCTTCAATGGCTGCCTATACTAGCTGGCCGCTGCACAAGGTCACTGTCGAATCGGGACAACGGCTGTCGCCAATCAGGACAATCAGAATAAGAACGCCATGCACAACCTCGGCTATACCTCGGTCCCCACCCTGCTCAAATACCTGCGCCACGCCGAACACCTGGGCCTGGATACCGACCAGGCATTGGCTGCCGTCGGCATCGACGCCGCAGACATGGCTGACAACGGCAAACGCATTCCCGGCGAAACTCACGAACGGCTGCTGGCGCACCTGCTGCGCGTCTCCGGCGACCCGCTGTTCGGCCTGCATTGCGCGCGCCATGTGCAGCCCGGCTCCTGGAGCGTGCTGGGTTACATCGCGATGAATTGCGCGACCCTGGGCGAAGCCATGAGCCGCATCGTGCCTTACGAAAAACTGGTCGGCGACATGGGCGTGAGCCGCATCGAGGCGGCTGGCGATCAGGTCAAATTGATCTGGATTTGCCGCCACCAAACCGCGGAAATCCGCCGGCATCTGGTGGAGAACGTGCTGGCATCCTGGCTGCTGTATGCGCGCTGGATCGCCGACATGCAGCGCTCGCCCCGGGAGGTCTGGTTCGAACACGCCCTGCCGCAAGGCGTCGACATAACCGAATACCAGGCGCTGTTCGGTTGCCCGGTCCGCTTCGAGCAACCCTGCAGCGCGCTGATCGTGCCGCTCGATTATCTCGCCATCCCCCTGCGTCAGGCCGACGCCAACCTGCTGCGCACCCTCGAAGAGCACGCGCTGGCCCTGATGGCCGGCCTGGACCACAACGACCCGCTGCCGCAGCGGGTAAAGAACGCCCTGCGCCTGCTGCTCAAGGACGGTTTACCGCGCAAGGAACGGGTCGCGGAGAAATCCCATATGACCGTGCGCACCCTGCAGCGCCACTTGCAGCAGGCCGGTACCAGCTACCAGCAAATCCTCGACGAGTTGCGCCAGGAACTGGCCGAGCACTACCTGCTGCGCAGCGAACTGACGATTCAGGACATCGCCAGCTACCTGGGCTTTACCGAGTCGCGCTCGTTCCACCGCAGTTTCAAAGCCTGGACCGGACAAACCCCAGGCGAGTACCGCGAAGCCAAGCGCGGCGCTCAGGCAGGTCTCTAGCTACAGAGCGGGCTTGATCAGACCCCGCATTCTTGCCCGCCGTGCGCGCAGATTGAGCATCAACGAGGGGCCCAGGGCGATCAGCGCCGAGCCCAGCACCACCAATACCGCGCCGCCGTAGGCGATCCAGTTGATCTGCTCGGGCAGCACATGATCCGGCCACCAGCTCGCCGCCAGGGCCACCGAGGCGAAGGTGATCAGCGGTGTGATCGCCAGGGTCGCGCTGACTCGCGAAGCTTCCCAATGGGCCAGCGCCTCGGCGAAGGCGCCATAGGCCACCAGGGTGTTCAGGCAGCAGGCGAACAACAGCCAGCCTTGCAGCGGACTCAACGCAAAGGCTTGCATGGGGTGAGCCCAAGGGGTGAGCAGCAACGCGCAAGCCAAGTAGATCACCATCATCACCTGCAACGAGTTCCATACCGTCAGCAGCTGCTTCTGCGCCAGGCCATAAAGTGCCCAGACCACGGCCGCCAACAGTACCGTCAGTACACCCGTGGTGTAGTCGCTGAGCGACGTCAGTAATTCCGCCAGCCGCTGATTGAAGAACAACCCGAAGCCCAGCAGCAGAACCGCCAGCCCCATGCCCTGACCGATACTGAAACGCTCGCGGAAGACGAACAGGCTGCCAACCAGCAGCAGTATCGGTGCGACCTGGATTACCAGTTGCGTGGTGCCTGGGCTGAGCAGCGTCAGACCGGCCAGATAGAGCACATAGTTGCTACTCAAGCCGGCGATCGCCAACGCCAGCAGCCACGCGCCCTTCCTTCCCAGCGGACGAAAGCGCGGCAAGCGACCGCTAGCGGCGAGGTAGGCGAACAGGATCGAACCGGCCACCAGCAAGCGAAACCAGGTCACCGTGACCGGGTCCATGGTTTGCAGCACTTGTTTGAGTTGAATCGGCAGCACACCCCAGAGCACAGCAGTGAGCAACGCCAGGAACATGCCGTAAAGCCAGCGGCCGGAAGAGATATGCATGAATGCCTCGAGGGCGACATCGCTGCCCGCCTCGAAGCGGCGCTAGCAAGTGCGCAAAGCGCCATTCTAGGCGCTTGCCGGCAACGCCCACAGCTACAGTTGCATGCAGCATTGCAGGTCAACTGTGCCGACGTCTGACGCAATGACGCCTGAAAGTTGACGACAGAAAATCGCTCTCAAGGCGGAAATACCGACAAAAAGCGACCATTTGTCGCCAATTTCAATCCTCGACAACGAGCGGACTAGACTGAAACCAATCGACTCTATTTTGGGAGTACTGGGTATGTTCGGTCAGCGCAACGTGGATCCCAGCCCTGGCACGCATTATCGAAGCGAGCGTGTCACCGCAGTCAACGGGCAGTATTTCTTCTCGACCCGTGAAGGCACTCTGGAAGGCCCCTACTTCACCCGCGTCGACGCGCTTCATGGAATCGATGCCTATATCAGCCGCATGCAGGTCGCCAAATCGCTCTATGCGCGGGTCGACCCTTCGCAACGGGTCGCACCGCCGAAATAAATAACCGCGCCAACCGGCATCCCCAAAAAGCAAAACCCCGGCACAGCTTAGCTGTACCGGGGTTTTATTCGTGCGGACAACAGGTCGCTGTCAACGTACCGCTTCGAACAACCCGGTAGCGCCCATACCGCCGCCCACGCACATGGTGACGATGCCGTAGCGCAGATTGCGCCGCTGCAGCTCACGCACCAAGTGGCCGACCTGGCGCGAACCGGTCATACCGAATGGGTGGCCGATGGAAATCGAACCGCCGTTGACGTTGTACTTGGCGCTGTCGATTTCCAGGCGATCACGGGCATACAGGCACTGCGAAGCGAAGGCTTCGTTGAGCTCCCAGAGGTCGATATCGGCAATCTGCAGGCCCTTGGCCTTGAGCAGTTTCGGCACCGAGAACACCGGGCCGATGCCCATTTCGTCGGGCTCGCAACCGGCAACGGTGAAGCCGCGGAAAAATGCCTTGGGTTTGAGGCCCAGCTCAATGGCCTTGTCCAGGCTCATCACCAGGGTCATGGACGCGCCGTCGGACAGCTGCGAAGCATTGCCAGCGGTTACCGAACCGTCTTCGGCGAACACCGGCTTGAGCGAACTGAGGCTTTCGATAGTGGTGTCGGGGCGGTTGCAATCGTCGCCCTCGACCACGCCGTCGACGATCTTCTTCTCGCCGCTGGCTTTGTCTTCAACCTGGTACTTGACCTGCATCGGCACGATTTCGTCGTCGAACAGTCCAGCGGCCTGGGCCGCGGCGGTGCGCTGCTGGCTCTGCAGGGCGTAGGCGTCCTGGGCTTCGCGGCTGACGTTGTAACGACGCGCAACGATTTCAGCGGTCTGGCCCATGGGGTAGTAAATACCCGGCACATCCCGCTGCAGGATCGGGTTGAACAAATTGTCGGTGTTCATGCTCTTCAAGGTCATGGTGATCGACTCAACACCACCGGCGACTATCACGTCGCTGCAACCCGAAGCGATCTGGTTGGCGGCGATGGCAATCGCCTGCAGGCCCGACGAGCAGAAGCGGTTGAGGGTCATGCCCGCGACCTGGGTGCCGAGGCCGGACAGTACCGCGACGTTGCGGCCGATGTTCATGCCCTGGGCGCCTTCGTTGGAGCCGGCACCGACGATGCAGTCGTCGACCAGCGCCGGATCGATGCCGGTACGTGCCAGCAGCGCATTGACGCAGTGGGCCGCCATGTCATCCGGACGGGTCAGATTGAATTTGCCGCGGAAGGACTTGGCCAAGCCAGTCCGCACGCTTTCAACGATCACCACTTCACGCATGCTGCACCTCATTTTGTAGGGTGTTGGAATAGCCCCGAGAATAAGACCTAACAATCTCGACGGGCGATGATCATTCACCAGGTATATGCGCAGCCATCCAGTTCCTTGGCCATCGCCGCCAGAATAGACAGGGCTCGGCGCCGTTCATTCAATCCTTGGCGAAGGCCGCCTCCAGTGCCTGATTGATCGTGCGCAGCACCTTGACCCGGGCGAAGCGCTTGTCGTTGGCTTCGATCAGCGTCCAGGGCGCTATCTCGGTACTGGTGCGGTCGACCATATCGCCCACCGCGTCGCGGTACTCCGGCCATTTATCGCGATTGCGCCAGTCGTCCTCGGTAATCTTGAAGCGTTTGAAGGGGATCTGCTCGCGGGCCTGAAAACGCGCGAACTGTTCGTCCTGATCGATCGCCAGCCAGAACTTCACCAGCACCACACCGGCCTCGGTCAGTTGCTCCTCGAAATCGTTGATCTCGCCATAGGCTCGCAACCAGTCGGCCGAACTGCAAAAACCCTCCACCCGCTCAACCAGTACGCGGCCGTACCAGGAGCGGTCGAACATGGTGAATTTGCCGCGCGCCGGAATATGTCGCCAGAAGCGCCAGAGGTAGGGCTGCGCGCGCTCTTCTTCGGTCGGCGCCGCCACCGCGACTATGCGGTACTGACGCGGATCGAGCGCCGCGGCTACGCGCCGGATAGCGCCGCCTTTGCCGGCTGCGTCGTTACCTTCGAATACCGCGAGCAAGGCGTGCTTGCGCATGCGTTTGTCGCGCATCAGCCCCGACAGGCGCGCCTGTTCGACGGCCAACTGCTCGTTGTAGTCGTCCTTGCTCAAGGCCTGGCTCATATCCAGGCTGTCGACCAAGCCGCGATTGTCCAGGCTGGAGGTCAAAGGCGCGGCATGGGGGTGGGGTACTGGCCGGGAGTTGTGCTTGAGCGCGGCCTGTAGACCATCGAGCAGAATCCGCCCGACCGTCAGACTGCGGTAATGCTCATCCGCGCCCTCCACCACATACCAGGGCGCATAGTCGCGACTGGTGCGGCGTAATACCCGCTCGCCGACGCGCACGTACTTGTCGTAGGTTTTCGACTGCTGCCAGTCCAACGGACTAAGGCGCCAACTGTGCAGCGGATCGTCTTGCAGCTGCTTGAGGCGCGCCTTCATATGCTTCTTCGACAGGTGGAACCAGAATTTGAAAATCAGCGCGCCTTCGTCGGACAGCATGCGCTCCATGGCCAAGGCGCTATCGGTGGCTTGGTCCAGTTCAGCCTCATTGAGGTCATTGTGCGCCCGCCCCTGGAGCATCTGGCTGTACCAATTGCCAAAAAAGATACCGATGCTGCCTTTAGCCGGCAGTTGCCGCCAATAGCGCCAGGCTGCGGGCCGCGCCAGCTCCTCATCAGTCGGCTGGTCGAAGGTGCTGACCTGGATCAGTCGCGGGTCCATCCACTCATTGAGCAATTTCACCGTCTCGCCCTTGCCCGCGCCCTCAATGCCGTTGAGCAGGATGATCACCGGGAAACGCGCCTGCTGTTTCAACTCGTACTGCGCCTCCAGCAATGCCTCGCGTAATTCGGGCACGGCGGCGTCGAAGGTGGCTTTATCGATACTGTGGCCAATCTCGGCGGATTCGAACATGTACTGCTCCCTGGTCTGATCGTTTCAGGCTAGCAGCTCGCAGGCCGTTTCAGCACTAATGATGTGCAGGCTCGATCGGCTAGAATGCGCGCCTGCTCAATCCGGTATCACCATGCCCAACTCGCCTGCTCAACCACCCACCTCGTCCGCCGCCCAACTCGACTGGGACGCCCAGGGCCAGCCGTTATCGCGGCAGTTCGGCGATGTGTATTTTTCCAACGAAAACGGCTTGGCCGAGACCAATTACGTATTTCTCGACAACAACGACCTGCCTGCAC
>CAMPJN010000034.1 GCA_946886875.1 uncultured Pseudomonas sp. | reverse complement strand
CCTGAAATAAGGCAAGGTTATAAGGACTGCAGGAGACATCATCTATAACAAGAGGATAGCGTCCATGAGCCAAAGCGATCGTGCGTACAGTGAGAAACGCGATTACATCCGCATGCGACTGGAGGCACCAGTTACTTTGCTCCACGCGGGACGAGAGGTGCCCGCGCTCTGCCTCGACCTTTCCAGCACCGGCATGCAGATAGAAGCGGAATGCACGCTGAAGATGGGCGAAAAGGTCAAGGTGCATATCGCCTCCGACCATAACGAGCTCAGCGGACTCAATGCCGAAGCTGAGGTGGTGCGGGTCATCGACCTGGAAGGTGGCCGCCAATCGCTCGGTTTGGCGATCATCTCGATGACCTGAAGGCAATTTGAGCTGATGAAAAAGGCGACCCATGGGTCGCCTTTTGTTTTATTTGCGCATTACCGCGGGATTTAGAAGTCGTCTTCGACCTGACCATCCTGCACGCGGAATTCGCGGTTCTGCAGGTAGGCGTTGCGGATGAAGATGTACTTGTCGCCGCTGACCATGCGCTCGGCCGAGAGCAGGTTGGCGCGGGTATCCACCACCTCGATGCCGCGGGTGAGATTGCGGGTCGGCACGTGGTCCATATGCGGATAGGGCGTCAGGAAGCTGTCCGGGATTTTCGCCCCGGCGTCACGCACGGTGCTCGGCCCCATCAGCGGCAGCACCAGATAAGGGCCACTGCCCAAGCCCCAAGCGCCGAGGGTCTGACCGAAGTCCTCATCGTTCTGCGCCAGGCCCATATGTTTGGCCACATCGAAAAAGCCCAAAACACCGAAGGTGGTATTGAAGATCAAGCGTCCGGTATCTACCCCGGCATCGTGAAACTTGCCCTGCAACAGATTGTTGGCCAAGGTGCCGACGTCGCCGATATTGCCGAAAACGTTGTGTATGCCATCTTCGAGAAATTGCGGCGTGACCGTTTGATAGCCTTGCGCAAGAGGCTTGAGCGCATAGGTATCGACCGTATCGTTGAAACGAAAGACCGTGCGATTGAAGCCTTCCCATGGGTCTTCTTCGGCAGCCTGCGCAGCCAACGGCAGCAGCACCAAACTGGCACAGGCACACAATCGGCCCAGACGACTCATCCAACTTGCACCGATTACACGCATCACGATCCTCTCCTTGAGAAAATTAGTGTGGCAGCCCGAAGCCGTCCAACAGGGTCGCGCAGTATAAAGTCTGAAACGCTTAATAGGCAGCATAGCGGATGATGAAGGCAAAATGCCTTACCTGACGACACCGCCAGATCGAACCAGGAGCACGAAGATCCCGCCAGCGCGTCAGGTGGCAAAGGCTTGATCCATCGCAAGCAAAGCGTCGCGGCATGCATTACCCTTAGATACGGAGTTCCGGCGTTGCCGCAGAGCTCACGCACGCAACTACCAGAAAAAGGAAGTGCCCTATGCCTACAAACCGCCTGCAGCAGCAACTGGAAGAACTGCGCGATCAGTTGGCAGACGATCAGCCGCTCAGTGAAGAAGAACGCGCGTCGCTGTATCTGCTCGTTCAGGAAATAGAAGCGCAGCTGGCCCGGCACGCTGCCGCAGCGCCCGATGCCACCCTGGTCGACGGCGTCAACCTGGCAGTGGAGCGCTTCGAGGCCAGTCACCCCACCCTGGCGGGCACCTTGCGCAATATCATGCAAAGCCTGGCCAATATGGGCATCTAAGCCAGCCAGCAAAACTAAAACCCCAGCCTTGTGTGCTGGGGTTTTTCGTTACTGGCGTACCAGCCGGTGGTTATCCGGGGTGATGGCGGCGCTGCTGCGATAAGGATTGATGTCCAAACCGCCGCGGCGCACATAGCGCGCATACACCGTCAGCTGTTCGGGCTGGAGCAATCGCTGCAAATCGAGAAAGATCCGCTCGACGCATTGCTCATGGAAGTCCGCATGCTGGCGAAAGCTCACCAGATAGGCGAGCAAACTGGCGTGATCCAGCGCCGCGCCGCGATACTGCACCACCAGCGTGCCCCAATCCGGCTGACCGGTGACCGGGCAGTTGGATTTGAGCAGATGGCTGTGCAGGCTCTCTTCGATCACTCGCGTGGCGTCGCAACGCAGCAGTTCCGGCGCCGGCGCGGCATAGTTGCTGATTGCCACGTCCAAGTCGTCGATGCATGTACCCGGCGCACTCGTCACACCCTCCCCGGTCGCCTCAGCCAAACTGCGCAGGCGCACGCCAACCGCTTTGCCCGCCGCCGCCGAGAGGTCTTTCTCCAGCAACGCCAGCAATTCGGCATGATCGGCAAATGCCGTCTGGTTCAGCGAGTTGAGATAGAGTTTGAACGACTTGGACTCGATGATATTCGGCGAGTCGGCCGGAATCGCGAATTCGCCGACCGCCACCACCGGCTTGCCGGACGGCAACAGCCAGGACAGCTCGAAACAGTTCCAGAAATCCACGCCGCGATAAGGCAGGGTCTCGTCGCTCAGGCCCAGCTCGGCCCACTTCGCCGCACGGGGAATGGGAAACAGCAAAGACGGCGTGTAGGTATCGATGTATTCGCTGGCTTTACCCAGGGGCGAATCTTCAGCGGCGGGATGCATGGCAAAAACCTGATTAATTCGAATTGAACGCCTGTAACTTTTAACTCACCGCTCAGGCCAGCTCAGCCACTACCGCAGCCAGCGCCTGAGCGGGATCGGCGGCCTGACTGATCGGCCGGCCGATGACCAGATAATCCGAGCCGACATCCATGGCCTGGCGCGGAGTCAGGATACGCCGTTGATCGTCCTGGGCGCTGCCGGCCGGACGAATTCCCGGGGTTACCAGTTGTAGCGCCGGATAAGCGCTTTTCAGTGCCTCGGCCTCCTGTGCGGAACAGACCAGGCCATCCAGGCCCGCTTGCGCGGCCAAGCCGGCCAGACGCAGTACCTGGGCCTGGGGCTCGATATCCAAACCAATGCCGGCTAGATCCTCGCGTTCCATGCTGGTCAGCACGGTCACGCCAATCAGCAGCGGTTTAGCGTCAGACAGTTTGTCCAGGGTCTCGCGGCAAGCCGCCATCATGCGCAGGCCGCCCGAGCAATGCACATTGACCATCCACACGCCCATCTCGGCCGCAGCCTTGACCGCCATGGCGGTAGTGTTGGGGATATCGTGGAATTTCAGATCGAGGAATACCTCGAAGCCCTTGCCGGCCAGGGCGCCGACTATATCGGGGCCACAACGGGTGAACAGTTCCTTGCCGACCTTGACCCGGCACAGCCCAGGGTCGAGCCGATCAGCCAACGCCAAAGCGGCATCACGGGTCGGAAAATCCAGGGCAACGATGATCGGGGTCTGGCAGGCGGACATGGGTGGGCTCTCGGGCAAGACAAATTCGCCGCGCATTGTAGCGGAAGCCGCAGCCGATTGCCGACTCGCCGCCCTCAGCCGAGATGCGCACCTAGGCGCACGGCGTTGCTGCTCGTGCAGTTGAGCGCTACACGCTCCAACCCCAGCCAAGCGGCCATCGCCTGCAGATTACTCGCCAGCGCCACCAAGCCTTGCTCATCCAGCCCTGCGGCTTCCACATGCACAGCATGCACGGCCAGACAGCCATGAGCGCGTTCGGCGCGCAAATCCACACGCGCGGCCAGGCGTTCGCGATGCAGAAACGGCAATACATAGTAGCCATACACTCGCTTGTGCTGCGGGGTGTAGATCTCCAGGCGATAGCGGAAGTCGAATAAGCGCTCGGTGCGCGCCCGCTCCCAGATCAACGAATCGAAGGGCGAGAGCAAGGCGCTGGTCTCGATCCTGCGCGGAATTTTCGGCGCGCCCCGGCAATACGCGGGCTGCGCCCAGTCCTGTACGCGCAGCTGCTGGAGTTCGCCGGCTTCGAGCAACTCGGCCAGCCGTGCCTGGCTGTCGCGGGCATCCAGGCGGTAGTAATCGCGCAGGTCCTTCTCCGTGGCCACGCCCAAGGCATCGGCCGCGTGTAGCAGCAACTGGCGTTGGGCCTCGGCGCTATCCAACTCGGACGCACTCAGCACGGCGGCCGGCAATACCCGTTCCGGCAGGTCGTATAAACGCTCGAAACCGCGGCGCCCGGCGACGGTTACCTCGCCAGCGGCGAACAACCATTCGAGCGCATGCTTTTCCGCGCTCCAGCCCCACCAGGCGCTGCTGCCGGCGGTTTTCTGCCCCAGGCTGCCGGCGCCCAATGCACCCTGCTCGCTGACCGATTGCAACACCCGGCGAATCAATGGCTGCTGCTCGCGGCCGAAACGCGCCATATGTTTATAGATGCCCTCGCCATTGCGCGCTTGGCGCATGCGCCAGCGCAGCAGCGGATGGAACGACAGCGGCAGCAACGAGGCCTCATGGCCCCAGTATTCGAACAAGCCGCGACGGCGCCCCTGGCTCCAGGCCGCTTGTTCGAGCAGGGTTCGATCGTAGGCGCCGAGGCGGGAGAACAGCGGCAGGTAATGCGAACGCACCAGGGCGTTCACCGAGTCTATCTGCAGCACCCCGAGCCGGCCGATTTGTGCGAGCAGCTGGCGATGCCCGACCGCGCCCGATTGCACGCGGCCAAAGCCCTGGGCTCGCAGCGCCAGGCGCCGGGCTTGGGCGAGGGTCAGTGTCTGGGTCGAGGTCATAGCCCGAAATTCATTCGGTCACCGTCGCAACCTGCATATCCACAGGCGCAAAGGCCTGGCGAAAGCTGAACGCCTGCGCGGTCGGCCCCAGCTCGCGGAGCAATCGCAGGCGTTCGGCGGCCTCGCCAACGCTGGGCAGATGACCGATCGGCACCCACCAGAGCACCATATGCGCCTCGCCCATGCGTGCGAACCATTCGTTGCGACGTTTGAGTATCTCGGCGTGGGCGGATTTGTAGACATAGTCCTTGAGCGCGTCGACATCGCGCCACAACGACAGATTGACCAGCACCTCCTCGCCAAAGGGGCGCAGCGCGGTGGCATCGCCCGCCTCGTCCTGCAAGCGCCAGACGAACCCCGGCGAGGCCTCGGCCAGGGCGTTGATACGCTCCAGGTTGGCGACGAAATCCGCCATACCGGGGGACTCCAGTGGCTCCTTCATGCTGGCGATATTCAACTGCGCAAGTTGGTAAGCGGACATTCTGTTCTCCTTGTCTCTATCGTTCGGCATAGCGCCATAGACTGAGGCGCTTGCTGGCCCTAGCGTGACTGCCGACCAGCACGATACCGAGTAATACCAGCACCGCGCCAGCGACAAAAACCAGGGTCAGGGCTCATCGAGGATCAGCACGCTAAAGCTCACACCAAACAGCGGGGTCATAAACAAGAACGCCGCCACATGGAGCCCAGCTGTACTGCAAGCCTTGCTATTTCGCCAGCGGATCATCCCAGAATGGCCGCTCGGTTTCCTGCATGACATCTCCCCGGTTCAGACCGAGATCCTTGAGCATCGCATCATTCAACGAGGCCAACTGCCGGCGTTCCTTGGCTAGCTGGTTCCAGCGCTTGAGCCGCAACCAGAACGCGCTGAGGTAGGCGCCCAGAGCCAAGTGACGGGGAAGAGCAAATGCTATTGCGTAACCTTTTTGACTTTTCATCGTGTCGCCCTCCTGTGGGGTTGGCGACAGTCTCGCGCTGGGCTTATGATCAATCCAACGAATGTTTCTTATACGACCCATCTCAGAGATTGATGTATGGCCAACTACCCGAGCATCGACAGCGAACTGCTGCGCACCTTCGTCGCCATCGCCGATCACGGCGGCTTTACCCGCGCCGCGGAAATGGTCAACCGCACCCAATCGGCGGTCAGCATGCAGATGAAACGCCTGGAGGACGACGTGGTGCAACGGCCGTTGTTTCAGCGCGAAGGCCGCCAGTTCAGCCTCACCGCCGAAGGCCAGCTACTGCTGAGTTACGCCAGGCGGATTCTCAAACTGCATGCCGAAGTGATGAACAGCATGCGCGAACCGCATATGGTCGGCACCGTGCGCATAGGCACGCCGGACGACTACGTGATGCGCTTTATGCAGGGCGTGCTGGTGCGTTTCGCCGACTCCTATCCGCTGGTGCAGGTGGAATTGCATTGCGAACCTTCGTTTCAACTGCTGCAACGCCAGGATCTCGATTTGACCATAGTCACCCGCGAGCCAGGCACCGAAATCGGTCAACTGCTGCGCCAGGAACGCTTGGTCTGGGCTCAGGCCCGCGGCGCCAGCTTGCATACGCAGAACACGCTGCCTCTGGCGATGTTCAACTCCCATTGTTTCTGCCGCGCCTGGGCTTGCAACGGCCTGGACGCCCTGGGACGCGACTACCGTATCGCCTATACCAGCCCCAGCCTGTCGGCGATCATGGCCGCGGTCAGCGCCGGTTTGGCGATCACCGCGCAGCTGCAAAGCCTGATCACTCCCGATCTGCAGATCATCGGCGAAGCGGAAGGCCTGCCGAGCATGCCGATGGCCAGCATCGTGCTATTGCGCAACAGCAGCACCCAATCCGAGGTCAGCGAAACCCTGGCCGAGCAGATCGTCGAAGCCTTCAGATTCTAAGCCCGAGCAATAGCGCGCAGAGCAGCAGAAACCCGGCGAACAGCATGCGCAGCGTTCGCTCAGGCAAAGCATGGGCTAAGCGCACACCCCAACTGATGCTGAGCAGGCCGCCCAATGCCAGGGGCGCGGCCAGCATCCAATCGACATGGCCGTGCAGGCCGTAGGTCACCAGGGTCACCGCGGTGCTGGGCGCAGCAAGCGCCAGCGCCAACCCCTGGGCGATCACCTGGGTGACACCGAATACACCGGTCAGCACCGGCACCGCCAACACCGCGCCGCCCACCCCGAACAAACCGCCGAGCACCCCCGCGCCGCTGCCGAGTAGCGCCAACCAAGGCCAGGGTTTACGCAAGAATTTGCCACCGGCAGCCGGGCGAAAATACAAACGCGACAGGTTGTAACCCGCCAGCGCCACTAAAAACGCGACGAAGCCCATGCGCATCAATTCGGCATCCAGGCGCACCGCCCAGCCGGCACCGAGCAGCGCGCAGAAAAAGCTGCTGAAGGCCAGGGTCAGCGCATGGCGCAGTTCGATACGGTTGCGTTGGTGATAGCGCCACAGGGCCAGCAGCACATTAGGCACCACCATTACCAATGCGGTGCCCTGGGCCATTTGCTGATCCAGGCCGTAGAGCACGCCCAGCGCCGGAATCGCGATCAGACCGCCGCCGATACCGAATAAGCCGCCCAAGGCGCCAAGCGCCAATCCGAGCAGCAGGTTCAGGGCAAAATCAATCGGATCCATCGACACCTCCAGGTAGATCTTATCCATGCTACCCAGCGGCACCTGGCACGGAAACGCATAGCAACGCACAATGGCTATGCAGATAACGCACAAGCGAACCACTATGAACCCAGATGCGCTTACCGACCAACTCCGACTGTTTCTCGATGTGCTGGAAACCGGAAGTTTCTCCGCCGCAGCCCGCCGCCATCCATTGACGCCCTCCGCAGTGGCCCGCCGTATCGACGCCCTGGAACGCTCGCTGGGCAGCAACCTTTTCGGCCGCAGTACCCATGCGGTGCGCGCAACGCCGGCCGGGCTGGCCTTTGCCGAACGGGCGCGGCGCATCCTCGCCGAGCTGAACCTGGCCCGCGCCGAAGCGGTATCGCTGAGCAGTGCACCCGAGGGCCTGATCCGCATCGATGCGCCCGCCCCGTTCGGCAGACGCCAATTGGCGCCGGTGCTGGCCGAATTTCTCGGTGCCTATCCCGGTCTCGATGTGCAGTTGCGCCTTATCGACAGTTTCGTCGACCTGCACGGTGATCATCTGGGTGAAGTCGATCTGGTGCTGCGCATCGGCCCCCTGGCGGATACCCGCCTGGTCGCCACCGCCCTGTCGCCGATGGTCCGCGTGGTTTGCGCCAGCCCCGATTATCTGGCGCGCCGTGGCGTACCGCGCACGCCCAGCGAACTCGCCGAGCACGACGGCATCGACTGGGGCAGTCTGGCGCCGCCCTATGCCTGGCGTTTCGAACAGAACGGCAAACTACAGCTGTGCCGCCCAAAACGCCTGCGCATGACCGCCAATAACGCGGAGGCCTTAGTGTTCAGCGCCTTGGTCGGCCTGGGCATCGCCCACCTGCCGACCTGGTTGATCAGCGAATATCTCTTGCGCGGTGAACTGCTGCCATTGTTCTGCGAAAACGGCCTGCCGCCACCCGAACCCAGTGGTATCTACGCCCTACGCCTGGAACGCGAAACCGACTCGCGCAGCCGCTTGCTGCTGGAATTCCTCAAGGCCCGCTTCGGCCCAGTGGCGCCTTGGGATCTGGCCCTGCAAAGCGGCCTGAGTTTCGGCTGACAGAACCCCAGAGACAGCAAAACCCAGGCAAAAAAAACCCAGCGCCAGGGCCGGGTTTCTTGCTCGCAATTAAAGCCGGTTTTAGGCCGGAGCTTTAGCGCGCGACTTGTATTCGCCGGTACGGGTATCGATCTCGATCCAGTCGTCGATGTTGCAGAAGTCGGCAACCTTGACTTCAGTACCGTTGCTCAGCTTGGCGGTCTTCATCACCTTGCCGGAAGTATCGCCACGGGCGGAACCTTCGGTGTAGGTGATCTGGCGAACGATGGTGGTCGGCAGGTCGACCGAAACCACTTTGCCTTCGAAGAATACGGCTTCGCAGACGTCAGTCATGCCATCGACGATGAACGGCATGACGCTTTCCAGATCGTCCTTGTTCAGTTCGTACTGGTTGAACTCTTCGTCCATGAAGACGTAGTTCGGCTCGCTGTAGTAGGAGTAGGTCACCGCTACGCGATCGAGGATCACCGGCTCCATCTTGTCGTCGGCTTTGTACACGGTCTCGGTCGAGGAGCCGGTCAACAGGTTACGCAGCTTCATTTTGACGATGGCGCTGTTACGACCGGATTTGGTGAACTCGGCCTTCTGGATAAGCCAAGGTTGGCCGTCGATCAGAGCCACACTGTTGGGCTTCATTTCTTGTGCGGTTTTCATACTAGGATCCGAATTTGGATGGAGTTACAGAAATCTAGGCCGCGTATCATAGCCAATTTAGGTAAAACTGTGCCAGCGCCGCGGCAAGATCGGCCTGGGAGGCCTGTCGTAGACACCAGCGTTCGGCATGATCTGCCTGTTCCGGCCAGGTGTCGAGCAGCGCCTGCCAGCTTTCGCCGAGCGCTTCGCCAGCGTTCCAGGCGCGCCAGAAGCCCGTCAGAGCGGCGCTCGCCGCTGGCGACAAACCCTCTTTATAGCGCGCGAGAAATGCCTCGAGCTTTTCCAGGTGAGCGTTTTCCGCCTGTCGGTAAATATGCCAAAGCAAGGGTTGCCCGGCCCATTGCGCACGCACGAACGAGTCTTCGCCGCGCACCGCATTGAATTCGCAGCACCAGAGCAGGCGATCGTATTGGTCCTGTCGGACAAAAGGCAGTATCTGCACCTGCAGTTGACCGCGCCGTTGAATATCCCCAGCGCGCAGCTCGCTGCAACCGAGCCAGGCTTGCAGATCGCCGAGGATGCGCCCTTCCGGTACCAGCAACTGGGTAGCTCGGGCATCAGCGGCCAATGCATCCAGCCAACTGGCCAGTGCATCGTTCTCATAGGCGAACAGCGAGATCAGCCGTGCTCCTGGCAAGGCCTCTACTCCAATACTGCGCAGAAAGTCCGCGCGCGCCTGCGCATCCGCCTGAAACTCCCGACGCCGCACCAGTAGATCCCGCTCGCGCAGCAAGCCGCCACTGCCAGCGGTGAAACCTGGGAAAAAGAAAAATTTCTGCAGACCATTGGATTGCAACGACGGCAGTCCATGACAGCCCTCGACCCAATCCTCGGCGCTGAGGTATTCCAGATTGAGCCACAGCACCTTGTTCGGCCGTGCAGTCATCGCAGCGATATATGTCGCCGGCAATTCGCAGGCGAAGGCCTCGATCACCACATCCGCAGCCTCAACCGATTGCCAGGGCACTGGCCACAGACGCACGTCCACGCCCTGCTGAACTTGCTGCGTCGCGTGCATATCGACTTCAGGACAAAGACGAGCGAACGCGCTCAAGTCATCCACCCACAGCCGTACCTGGGCGTCATGCTCGGCAACCAGCTGCCGCGCCAAACGCCAGGTCACCCCGATATCGCCGTAGTTATCGATTACGCTGCAGAAAATATCCCAGTTCGCCTTCATGCCCTGCCTCATCTATACAGGCGCGCAGTCTAGCAAGAGCCGCAAAGTCGCTGCCGGCCAATTGCGGGCCGCTATGGCCGCATCTGGAAACTTTCGACACGCCATAGACACAAGCAAACGCCAGAAAGCAAAAAGCCCCGACAACTTATTAGTTATCAGGGCCTTAGCTGAATCTATATGGCGGTGAAGGAGAGATTCGAACTCTCGATACGATTTCTCGTATACACACTTTCCAGGCGTGCTCCTTAAGCCACTCGGACACTTCACCGGGTCTCGACCGACACTGCTGTCTGTCGAGGCGCGCTAATCTAGCCGAACAGCCTGCCAAAGGCAAAAGGTTTTTTCAGAAGATTCATGCGCTTATGCCAGATGCTCATCATCGCCCGAGCTGTGCCCCGGCTCGCTGGGAAAGCGCTGCTGACCGAACAGCAGAAAACCCAGGGAAACGAACAGGCTGAAACCGAACAGGCCTATCACCCCGAGCGGGGTTTGGCTTTGCGCGCAGCTGGCAAGCAGTAACAGCCCTAGCATCAAGCCCAGCGCCAGCGTGGCGCGGCTCATGATCGCAGTCCAACCGATGGGAGGCATGTGCGGCTCCTGTGGTTCCAAGATGCCGCACGCTAACGCCTGCGAATTCGCATCGCCAATTGTTGATGGCAATCGCCTTGATAGTTGATCAGAGCCGTATGCCTACAAATAAGTTCACCCGGCTGACTCGCCAGTCAGTCACCGCGCTTTACCTGAGCGATGCGGGTGGGTAACGTCTGCTCCACTTCAGCACAAGGAACCCCGCCATGAGCGACCTGATCAGCTACCAACTTGACGACGGCATTGCCACCCTGACCCTGTGCAACGGCAAGGTCAACGCCATTTCCCCGGACGTGATCGCAGCCTTCAATACTGCCCTGGATCGCGCCGAGCAGGACAAGGCAATCGTCATCATCACCGGCCAGCCGGGCATTCTGTCCGGCGGCTATGACTTGAAGGTAATGACTTCCGGCCCGCAGAACGCGGTCAACCTGGTTGCCGCGGGCTCGACTCTGGCGCGACGCATGCTCGCCCACCCTTTTCCGATCATCGTCGCCTGCCCTGGCCATGCGGTGGCCAAGGGTGCGTTCATCCTGTTGTCGGCCGATTACCGCATCGGCGTCGAGGGCGCGTTCAGCATCGGCCTGAACGAAGTGCAGATCGGCATGACCATGCACCACGCCGGCATCGAGCTCGCCCGCGACCGTCTGCGCAAATCGGCCTTTCACCGTTCGGTGATCAATGGCGAGATGTTCGACCCGCAAGGCGCCGTGGATGCCGGCTTCCTGGATAAGGTAGTGGCCCCCGAGCAATTGCTGGCCACTGCACAGGCGGTCGCCCAGCAGATGAAGAAGATCAACATGACCGCGCACAAGAACACCAAGCTGAAAGTGCGTAAGGGTCTGCTCGAGGCCCTAGACCAGGCTGTCGAGCTGGATCGTCAGCACCTGATCTGATCACCGCCATGCAACACCCGAAAGCCCGGCCTCGATAGCCGGGCTTTCTTCATCATCATGCTCCCATAAGCAATCTGTTCGCGCCGGCACAATAACGGCTCAGGTAGCGAACAGCGGAAACTAGCAGCCAATCTCCAGGCAATTGCCACTAATCGACAGCAATTGCCGGCTAGAGTGTACGCCCGTACACTGCGCGCCTTTTTCCTCTGACGGATGTACCAGATGCTTTTCCTTCTGCGCATGTTGGCGATGGGCGTGCACTTTATTCTCGCCGGCACCCTCGGCTTACTGCTGGGTCTGTGCCGCCCGTTCAATCCGGACAATAGCCGCCTGTGCGCCCGCCTCTATTCGTTGCCGGCGCTCTGGTTGCTGCGCCTGAAGCTGACCACCGAGGTGAAAGCGCTGCTCGAGCATGAACGGTCCTGCGTCGTCGTTGCCAATCACCAGTCCAACTATGACCTCTATGTGCTCGGCCGCGTGGTGCCCAAGCGCACCGTCAGCATCGGCAAGAAGAGCCTGCGTTGGGTGCCGTTTTTCGGCCAGCTGTATTGGTTGGCCGGTAATGTGCTGCTCGACCGCGGCAACGCCATACGCGCCAAACGCGCCATGCTCACCACTACCGATACGCTCAAGCACAAGGACACCTCGATCTGGGTGTTCCCGGAAGGCACGCGCAACCTTGGCAAAGGCTTGTTGCCGTTCAAGAAAGGCGCGTTCCAGATGGCGATCGCCGCTGGCGTACCAATCATTCCGGTGTGCGTCAGCAGCTACGCCAAGCGCCTGAAAATCAACCGCTGGAGCAGCGGCAGCATCATGATTCGTTCGCTGCCGGCCATCCCGACCGCGGGCCTGAGCATGGATGACCTGCCCAAGCTGATCGAGGATTGCCGCGCGCAGATGGAGCACTGCATCAGCAGCATGGATCGGCAACTGGCGCAGGCCGCCTGATCGCACTCGCAGGCAAACCGAGCCCGGCCGAACACGCCGGGCTTTGTTTTGCCTGACGATCGCATTGCTGTTACTGAACCGGGCACTGCAACGGCTACGCTGAGCAAATAACCCAGTAAGCTGCACCCTTACTCGCAGCCAATCGAGGAGTCGACATGGGTCAGGTTGTTGCCGCCGCCGTCTATTACAAAGGCAAGAGGGTCACCGATATCACCCTGGATGAGGGCTTGTCCTGGTCGAAGAAGCCGGGGCACTTCGTCTGGATCGGCCTGCACGATCCCGGCACCGAGGAACTGACCAACCTGCAGCGCCAGTACGACCTGCATGAGTTGGCACTCGAGGATGCCTTGCAACGGCATACCCGGCCAAAACTGGAGACCTTCGGCGATGCGCTGTTTCTGGTGCTCTATTCGCCGGTCCTGGTCGCTGGCGAATTGGAATTTATCGAGACTCAGTTGTTCGCCGGCACTGGCTATGTGATCAGCGCCCGTTACGGCGAATCGGCGCCCTATTCGCAGGTACGCCAACGCTGCGAAGCACGGCCGCTGCTACTCGAGCACGGCGAAGATTTCGTGCTCTATGCCCTGCTCAACTTCGTCATCGAGAATTACCGTCCGCTGATGGACGACTATTACGAAGAACTGGAAGAGATCGAACGGGAGGCGTTCAAACGCACCCTGGCCCAGGCCGACGTCGAGCGCATCCAGTGCCTGCGGCGCAACCTGCTGCGCCTGCGTCGCTATATCGGCCCGCTGGCGGAGATCTGTCAGGAGCTGCAAAGCCTGGACTTCCCGTTTATCGATAAACATATGCGCCCGTACTTTCGCGACGTGGCTATCCATGTGAACCGTTTGCTCGAAGACCTGGCCGCCCTGCGCGAAATGGCCGACCACGCTATCGAGATCGGCCTGTTGCTGGAGTCTTCGCGGCAGAGCCTCACCCAGCGCAAATTCGCCGCCTGGGCGGCGATCCTCGCCTTCCCTACCGCGGTGGCGGGCATCTACGGGATGAATTTCGAGAATATGCCGGAGCTGACCTGGCAGTTCGGCTACTTCGGTGTTCTGGGTTTAATCGCCACTGGGTGCGTTGGGCTGTATGTCAGCTTCAAGCATTACGGCTGGCTGTAAGTCACCAGCAAAGCTTGCAAGACCGTAGGGCGGGTGAAACCCGCCGAGCCTAGAATTTGCCTCGCCCTGGCGGGTTTCACCCGCCCTACTAAGTCGTTGGGCTTCGCTGCGCTCAGCGCCGACCTACGCGTCGTCGCCCCTATGACCTCGTAGGGCGAACATGCCGTAGGCTTGTCCGCCATTCCGGTTGCCAGCGGTGGACAAGGCGTCGCCATCTCCACCCTACACTCCCTGCCGCGGACTCAGGTCAATCGACCAGGCCGGAACGGCCATGGGCGACGAAGCGCATCATCCATTCCGCCACCGTATGGCCCTGGTGATCATGTTGCAGACTGTCGACGCCTTGGGCGTAAGCCAGCTCGCCGATATGCTGCTGACGGATATCCAGCAACGCCTTGGAATAGTCGTGGATGAATTCCGGATGGCCCTGGAAGCACAGCACCTGGTCGTCGATGCAATAGGCGGCGATCGGGCAAAATTCGCTGGAGGCCAGCAAGGTGGCCTTCTCCGGTAGCCGGGTGACCTGATCCTGATGGCTGATCAGCAGGGTCAACTCCTGCAAGGGCGGCATCATCCAGGCCGGCTGGTGCTTCATCTGGTAACGGTGGATGCCCACCCCCCAGCCGCGCTCGGCGCGCTCGGCATGGCCGCCGAATAGCAACGCCAGCAGCTGATGGCCGAAGCAGATGCCGAGAATCTTGTCGCCATTCTGATAACGCTCCATCAGGTACAACTTGAGCGTCTGGATCCAGGGCTCAACACCGAAGGAGTCGGCCTTGCTACCGGTCACCAGGTAGGCGTCGTAGCGCTGCTCATCCAACGGGTAGTGGCCGTCCACCACATTGAAAATTTCAAAGCTCGCCGGAATCGGCTGACGGGCGAACAGCCGCTCGAACATATGGCCGTAACTTTGGTACTGCTCGATCAACTCGGGGCGCAGGATATCGGTCTCGAGAATGCAGATGCGTAGCGACATGAGGGGTCCTGAATGGCAAACGGAACGTGCCCGCACTTTGTAGCATAGACGGCGGCGCACCGGCAGAGCTGGTCATCAGCCGGCTCGATATTCACCATAAAGACCATTCACTTCCGCCTACCGGGTGGCTCGGCAATGATGCGCCACGACCAACGCCATTCCGGAGCCCGACCATGAACACTGCCGCCGCCCTGCCGCTGAACGGTTATGGCATCACCTACGTGACGCTCGACGAGCACGGCCTGTATTTCGAATCCGAGCTGGCGATCCATCTCGATGATGGTGGCCTGCTCAGCCTGCCGATGCCGACCGAGCAGAACGAGCGCCTGGCGATTCACCATCAGGTCTGCGTACGCAACGGCTGGTGCCGGGCGGCTTGAGCGCCCCCGTTCAATATGGCGGTCGACGTTGTCGCAGGTCTTCGCGCAGTTGCCGGATTTCCGCGCGCAGTGCCTCAATGGAAGCCTGCCCGGCGATGGCCGATTGCTTGCCTGCGGCATCGCGGTCGACGAAGAAGGACGCCAGGGTCGCGGTCAGATAGCCGAATACGGCAAAACCGTAGAGGCCGATCAGGAAACATAAGAACCTTCCTTCCGGCGTGCGCGGCCAGGCTTCCGAACCCAGACTGGTGATCAGCATGGCCGTCCACCAAAGCGACTCGCCGTAGCTGGCAAAGCCTGGCCGGCCGTCTTCGAAGGCATAGATGCCGGCGGCTCCGGCGAGGATCACCAGCACGGTCAGCGCCACCACGTAACCGAAGCCGCGACGGTGCATGGTACGGCGTAGCGCCTTCATTCCACGGTTGGTCGAGGTGAGGATGCGCAGCAGGTTGAGGCCGCGGCCGGCGCGCAGGATGCGGGCCATACGCAGGACGCGCAGGGTACGCAGCGCCGGTAGCAACAACGCCAATAAGGTCAGCAGATTGCGCTTCAGGTAAGTGCGCTTGTGTGGCGCCAGGCTGAAACGCAAAAGAAAGTCGGCGATAAAGATCAGCCAGATGCCACGGCCGAGCAACGACAGCAACGGCGATCCACCACGCACCAATTCGACAATCAGCAAAGCCAGCCAGATGAAGCCCAGGCCCACCATCGGCGCCTCCAGCCAGGCCTCGACCTGGCGCAGTAAGCGCCAGCGCTGACGGTCGACGGAGCGCCGCTTTTGCTCAGTACTGCTTGGCATCGGGTCTCCTGCCACTCGGCACGGCTATGGATCAATTGCCGCCGTACGGCGCCAGCGTATCGCGCCCGGACTCACCCGGCAGACGCGGTGCGGGAAGCGCAGACGGGGTGGGCGCGATCTGCGGCGAGCCTGGCGAGATCAGCGGCGGCACGGGATCGCTGTCCGTCGCTCGGGCGTCCGGATCGAAGATTGGAGTCCCCCTCAGCGGGTCCTCCACCTTCTCGCTGAAATGATCCACAGCCTCTTCGCCGCGCTCACGCTCCAGCTCCATCCGCTTGCCGCTCAGCTCGCGTTCCTGCTCCGAGTTCATCAGCCCTTCCACTACATCGCTCTGGGCTAGGCCGGCCAGGGGGCCAGACAACAGCAACAGCGATATCAGCAACCTCTTCATGGCGGCTCTCCCACGGTGGCCTCAGAACGGTGGACAGCGATAGGCCCGCAGGGTGCGAGTAAATAACGTGGGCAAAAATAAAACCGGCTCAAGGAGCCGGTTCAGCGCAGCATTCAACTTGGGGTTAGCTCGGGATCAGAAGTTTTTCCCCTTGGCCGCCTTTTCCAGCAGCAATGCCGGGGGCAGGAAGCGCTCGCCGTACTGCTCGGCCAGGTACTGGGCGCGGGCGACGAAGTCCTGGATACCGTACTGGTTGATAAACTGCAGCGCCCCGCCGCTCCAGGCGGCGAAGCCGATGCCAAAGATCGAACCGATATTGGCGTCGGCGACCGATTGCAACACGCCCTCCTCCAAGCAGCGCACGGTTTCGATGGCCTGGATAAACAGGATGCGGTCACGCACATCGACCTGTGAGATCCGCGCATCGGCCTTTTCGAAGCGGGCCTTGAGCTCGGGCCATAAGTGCTTCTTGCCCGTCTGCGGATATTCGTAAAAACCGCCACCGGCGGCTTTGCCCGGCCGTTTGTATTCGTTGAGCATCAGCTCGATCACGGCGAAAGCCGGGTGCTCGGCGATGGTTTTACCCTCGGCGGCCATATCCTTCAGCGTCTGCTGGCGGATATGGTTCATCAGGCTCAGCGACACTTCATCGCTGATCGCCAGCGGCCCGACCGGCATGCCGGCCTTACGCGCCTCGGTTTCGATCATGGCCGCGCTGATGCCTTCGCCGAGCATGGCGATGCCTTCGTTGGTGAAGGTGCCGA
>CAMPJN010000033.1 GCA_946886875.1 uncultured Pseudomonas sp. | reverse complement strand
GCGAGATTTTTCGCAGCAACGCGGCTTGCGCTGAAACGTCAACAGACCCTCCGGAGGCTGTACATGGCATCGAGTAAACGCGAGCAACTGCTCAACACCGCATTGCAGTTGTTCCACCGCGAGGGCTATCACAGCACCGGTATTGACCGCATCCTGGCCGAATCCGGGGTGGCGAAGATGACTCTCTACAAGCATTTCAAGTCCAAGGACGAGCTGATCCTCGCGGTGTTGCAGATGCAGCACGAGCAAATCAGCGAGCGTCTGAGTCAGGCTCTGCTCATCCTGCCGCCGCGCGCGGCGATCCTCGCGGTGTTCGACGGTTTGCACCAATGGCTGCACGAGTCGGGCTTCAGCGGTTGCTTGTTTCTGCATGCCGCCGCTGAATTCCAGCAGCGCGAGCATCCGATTCACCGCCAGGCCGCCGAGCACAAACGGGGGCTGCGCGAGTTCTTTCACCATGCGCTGACCGCTCTGCAGATCGAACAGCCAGAAGACTTGGCGGCGCAGTTGCAGTTCCTGTTCGAGGGGGCGTTAAGCATGTCGCATCTCTACGGTCCCGAGCGGCAAGCCTTGCAGGCCAAGGCAGCGGCCGATCAGTTGCTCAAGGCCGCAGGAGTCTGAGCTGCGGCCAACTAACCGGTATCTGTGCGGCGCGCTGGCGCTGTTTGCACCGTTGGTCGGCTCGTGCCTAAGCAAGCCTCAAGCTTTGCCCTGGCCGGCCGTTTAACTGGCAAATGACCTTCTCCAGGTATCCCGCGATGAACACTCTGCCTTCGTTGACTTCGTCCGCTTCACGTCCTGCGCAGGCTGGCAATAGCCCGGTTGTGCGCAATGCCGACGATGCGCAGAAGGTGTTGGCCAATCGCCTGGCCGAGCGGCTGGGTTTGCAACCGGGTGCGTTGGACGGCAAAAGCAGCGATTACACGCCGGAGAAGGTAGCCGGGCGCATCCTTGGCTTTATCGAACAGCGCTTGCAAGGCGAAGCGGCCATGGGCGCCGACCCAGCGAAACTGCAAGGGCTGCTGAGCCAGGCACGTGAAGGCGTAGAGAAGGGTTTCGCCGAAGCGCGCAAGATTCTCGATGGCCTGGGCGTGCTCGGCGGCAAGGTCGCCACCGATATCGATGACACCTACGCGCGTCTCCAGGACGGCCTAGGTGCTCTCGACCAGCGCTTCGGCAGCGTTGCCCCCAGCAGCACCGGCACCACTGCTGTCGCCGCCTACAGTGAACGTTTTGCCGCCCAGGCGGAAACCTTCGAGCTGTCGGTGACCACCCGCGAAGGCGACCGCCTTCGTATCTCCGTTGCCCAGGCATCAGCCAGTTTTTCGCGAACCAGCGTGGCTGCGGCCAGCAACGGCGACGGCTCGGCGATGGTTGCCAGCAGCCAATCCGGTAACTTGCAGATAGGTGCCTGGCAAGTCAGCGTCGAAGGCGAGTTGAACGACCAGGAACGCGCCGCCCTGGAAAAACTCTTCGGCCAGGTACAGGAACTATCCAACAAGTTCTACGCTGGCGATCTTTCCGGCGCGTTCGACCGCGCCATGGCCCTGGAAATGGACGGCGAACAATTGGCCACCATGTCTCTGCGTCTGACCCAGACCAGCGTGCGCCAAGCTACCGATGCTTACAGCTCGGTATCGGAGCAGGGCGGTAAGGCGGCTAGCGTGGCCAATGGCGCATTGTTCGACTACGCCAAAGAACTGCTGGAAGCCCTGCGCACCGCCACCAAACTGTTGGAAGACGGCAAAGGCAGCCTGCAACAACTGCTCGGTGGCGGTTTCTCGCTGGACGATCGCTTCGATGCACCGCGTCTGGAAAAGGCCGAGAAGCTCAATGCCCGCCTGCTCGATGGCCTACAGGGACTGCTCGATTCGCCATTGCTGAAAGACGCCGAGCCCACGGCAGCTGCACCAGCCAGCGAACCAGCGACGGACGGCGACGCCTGAGCCCCAGCGACATAAGCGCGACTAATTCACTGCGCCCCTGCGCGCGTCGGCCAGCAGCCCCGCAGAAGGCGCTCAGTAGTTTTTCGCGCCTGTTAGACTGCACGTCTCATTGTTTACGGAGGCGTGCCCATGCTCCCTGAATGCCAGCTTTTCAGCACCACCGGCTGCCACCTCTGCGAAGTGGCCGAGGCGCTGCTGATGCCCTTTGTCGAACACGGTTTATTGGTGGAACTGATCGATATCGCCGAGCGCGAAGACTGGGTCGAACAATACGGTCTGGTCATCCCGGTGCTGCGCCGCTGCGATACCGGCTCCGAGCTGAATTGGCCCTTCGATGCCGAGCAGGTGGTGAGTTTTTTACGCTAATGGCGTAATAGTATTATTCGGCTGCAAGCTCTGGATTCAGGTCGCAACTCTGTCAGCAGAGCCTAGACTACAAGCAGTTCTGGCGGCTTTTTAGAGAAGGAAAAACACGATGGCTCTGGTGCAAGGGGCGGATGCCTTATCTCTGCTGCTGTTCCGGTTACACAGCGGCAGGTTGTTGGGGATCAACTTGTTGAAGGTCAATGAGATCATCCCCTGTCCGCAACTGACCAAAATCCCCAATAGCCATCCCCATGTGCGTGGGGTGGCCTCGCTGCGCGGCGTCTCGCTCACCGTGATCGACCTGGCTCGCGCGGTTGGCGAACCGGCGAGCGATGGCAACCGCGACGGCTGCCTGATCGTCACCGAACTCAGCCGCTCTCGGCAGGGCCTGCAAGTACAAAGCGTTGAACGCATCGTCCAGTGCTCAACCCGCGATGTGCGTCCGCCACCCGCGGGCTCCGGCCACAGGGCATTTATCACCGGCGTCACCCAGATCGACGGCGCCATCGTGCAGATTCTCGATATCGAGAAGGTCCTGCACGAGCTGGTCCCGGCGCACGTCGAAGAACTCGATGAGCGCATGCTCAGCGAAGCCGAGCGTAACCTCCTGATAGGGCGCCGGGTGTTGGTCGTCGACGATTCCCATGTTGCCTTGCAACAAACCCTCAACACCCTGCGCAAGCTCGAGTTGGATTGCCAGGCCGTGCGCAGCGCCGCCGCCGCCCAGGAAATCCTCATTTCCCACGCCGAAATGGGACAGCCCATCGAAGTGCTGGTGTCGGATATCGAAATGCCGGAAATGGACGGCTACGACCTGGTACGCGAAATCCGCAAAAGCCCAACCATCGGCGATACCTACGTACTGCTGCACACCTCGTTGGACAGCACCATGAACACCGAAAAAGCCCGCCTGGTCGGTGCCAACGATGTGCTGACGAAGTTTTCCACGGTGGATTTGAGTAAGGCGTTGGTGCGGGCGTTTCAGAGTTTGCAATAGGCGAGGGCTATTTTTCGCTACGCATAGCTTCGGGAAACCGCGATTAGAGCCCGCGACAGTCCCTTCAACAGCGGCAGCGGAGTGGCGCGCCAGAGCATGCTGGAGCGCGCCAGCGGAATCGAGCCACGCAGGATGACGCCATAGTCGAGCGACGCCGCATGGGGAAAGTAGTCCTTTTGGATCGAGACGATCTGGCGGAATCCCTTGCGGTAGTAATAGGCGAGCTGCGGGTCGGCCGGTTCATCGCCACATTTCCTGCGCTTGGCATGCACGTATCGCCAAACGGGCAGGGCGGCATTCCTTTGTAACGCCTTGCGCAAACCGGGAATGGGTGAGCCGAGGTAGATATCCCGCCATCCGCCCTTGAGCAGATACGGATACAGGAAAGCGAAGATTGCCTCGACCGCCTGCGGCTTTGTGCTGCTCAGACTTAGGCCGAACAACGAAGCTGTACTGCAGCTGCTGGCCTGGTCCATGGCGGAGGAATCGCTCCATTGCACCGGCGCGGTGAACATCGCTGGCGCGACCGGGCGTAGGAATAGGGACGCAACTGCGTCGCCCGAATCCGTACAGAAGGCACCGACGCAAAGCTCGGGATAGGTTGCGATCCTGCGCTCCAGCATCTCTGCGCTTGCCGCCTGGTTGGCCTCCCACTTGGCGCTTTCAAGCGCGAGTAGCGCCGGGATGTCGTCCGCGCTCAGGAACCGGACATGCAGTGTGCTCATATCGATGCTCGCCTCACCTGGCAGTACTGGCGTTGTGTTGTGGTCGGCTGACCTCATTGATCAAGCCCGACAGGTAGCCGCGCGTGATGAGGGCATGGTCGCTATAAGCCTGGAGCTGCATGAGTTGCTGGTGCAGGCGCTTCAAACGGAAGAACGGAACCGACGGAAAAAGATGATGTTCGGCGTGAAAGTTGACGCCGTTCTGCGCGATCAGCAGGCGTTCCACCCAACCGGCCAGCACGGTGCGCGAGCCGAGAATGCCCGGCGCGGACATACCATAGTGCTCGCCGATGTCACGTAGATAGAGAATTGCCATCAGGAAGGTCGCTAACGGCAGTAACCAGTAGAGCAGGATCACAGTCCATAGCTCGAAATAGGTGGCCAGTCCGGCCACAGCGAGCCAGAACAGGGCGCGCGTGATGCGCACGGCACGGGGCAACTCAACGGCCATGCCGGCATCGACCGTGTAGCGTTTCAGTTCGGCAAGCGTATAGAAGCCGATACAGTGCTTAAGCACTTCGAGCCATATCTGCGCCCGCGTCATGGGGAACTGGTAGCGCGCTCTCTTGAGCGACGAAACCCAGTTGGGGTCGAGGTCGGTGGCCACATGGGCGTGGTGTTGCAGATGGTTTCGGCGAAAGCCATGCACCGTGATGAAAAAGGGCAGCGCCGTCAGCACATCGCCCAACACATCGTTGACCGTCCGTTGCTGCCGGCTGAATTGATAATGCGAAAAATCATGCATCAGCGTGAGCAAAGCATGCTGTCGCGTCGCGATGAGCAGCATGCACGCCACGCTGACCGGAACACTGGCGAGCTTAAAGGCCAGGCCAGCCAATGCGATGATGCACAGCCATTCAAGCAGCGCCTGCAACAGCAAGCGCAGTGGTGCTGGCTGGGCCAGTCGTGTGAGTACTTCGCGATCGAGTTGAATGGTCCGGGGACGTCGTTGGGTGGGGGTGGGGCGAGCTTCGGTCATAATCTGGCCTATCGGTCACAATGGCCGCGATGCTAGGACTCGAATGTTTCAGCCGTATTACCTAGTCATGCATCAATGCCCCCAGCTTTCGCTTCATGGAATTACCCGCCCTGCGACCTATAGCGAATGTCTTACAAGAATCGCCGGCGTTTCGCTCTTTTGCCATTCGAGGCGGATGCTTAATCTATTCCCATCCACTGCAGCGCAGGACGCGCTCAGGATCAAGGACGATCGACCATAGCCAGGATGGCAACCGACAGGATGTTGGATGGTCAGGAAGAAACCCGCCTCGGCGGGTTTTTTGTTGCTCGCGAAAAAGCGGTTCGACGACAGAGGTCGATGAAAAATCGTCGCCCACAAAAAAGCCCGCTATGGATGCGGGCTTTATCGTTTTAGGCGCTTATGGCAAGTGCGATAAAACTGGGATTTGGTCGAGAGACAGGGATAGAACCTGTTCCATAACTGATTGTTTTTAAAAGGTACTATGTAGTTCGATTTTTTAAGGGATACAGGCAGGGATACATATTGTTCGCTACTGGCCCGTTTAGGCAGGTAAATCGGCTATCGGTTTCGCTCTAATTCTGCGGCAGTCCGGGCGCCGAACTCCCGCAGCAGAAACAGGTAGTCGGGGCGCCGCGCGCCATGCTTGACCGCGCAGCGATCGAGGTAGAGAAGCCATGCATCTCCGTCGGCTTCGTCGTCGAGCGTCGGCTTATCGGGTGGATACAGAGAACCACCGGTGTGGAACGGCTCGTACCAGGTGCTATAGCGATAGTCCTCCTCGGCCCAGTCGTACAGCGTTTGATCAGAGTTGAAACCGGGCATGCCGTTCGGCGTCGCCCCACCCTCCAGCAGGATGCGCATCAGCTCGACGCTCTGGGCCAGCATGGTGGTGTGCAAGGCGGTCATGCCCTCATCATCTGGGAAGTTGGGGTCGGCGCCAAGCTGCAATAGCAGGCGCAGCATGTCGGCGGCGAACGGCGGGGTCGGCACCGACATGGTGAAAGCTGAGACGGCGTGATCGAGCAGCGTCTCGCGGTCGACCAGCACATTCAGATCCGCGCCGGCCTGGACCAACTGCTGAACCTGCTCGAAGTTGCCGGCGGCCGCCGCCTCCAGTAGTTCCTGGGTGGTGAGAGTGTTGTTTTCCATTCTGCCCTCCTGGGTACCCGAACACGGTAGCCGTGAGCAGGGCCGACCTCAAGGCGTGCTGCTGCCGGTAGAGAAACAGCGCTCTGATGGCCGGTCGCGTGATCGGCGACCATCTGCAACTGAATGCCTGCGGTCGAAAGCACCGCATTAGTGACCCTGAAAAAAGAAATAAAAAGCCATGTCAGGGGCTTCCCTTCGCTTTCCAGTGACATAGCGTCATTCCTGTATTAATCAATAGCGGAGTACAGAAATGAACAGCGCCCCCGGACCTAAAAGCTCCAGCCCAACCCCTACCAAGCATTGGCTCAACCCAGCAGCAACCATCATCCGCATGCCTGAACTGGTAGCCATAACGGGCCTCACCAGGGGCACTATCTACAAGCGTTTGAAAGATGATCCAACTTTCCCTCGCTCAGTCCGCCTTAGCGACAGCAAATCTCGCGGTGCGCCTGTTGGATGGGTATTAGCAGAGGCGCAAGCCTGGATAACCGCTCAGATTGCGAAGCGCGATCAAGGATCGGCGGCATGAATGGCATTACTGCGCATCACCACGGCCGCAGTGTTGTCGCTTTCGACGCCGATGGCATGCTCAATGCCTCGTTGCTGGCCAAGCATTATGGGCGCAACCCTGCGGAGTATTTGACGGCCGCCGACTCTCAACACGCGATCCGCTTGATCGATAGCAAAAGCTCTCAACTCTCCGAAAGATGGCAAAGCAACGAGGTGCGTTCTCGGCACAAGTCGGGCTATCTGCGCGACCTGGCAGCGGTGGGAATCATCCGCCAAGTGGCCGGAGACCCTGGCAAGCATGTTGCGGCCGGCCCCAACATCCCCGGCAACGGGGTCAAAAACTACGACGCAGGGATGTGGGTGCATTTCACCCTCGCAGTAGGTCTGGCCCGTTGGCTTGAGTGTCGTGGCGAAAACTGGAAGCCGAGTCCCTTGGCCGAGTTCGTCGAGCAGGCCCTGGCAAAGCATAAGACCGGCCAGCTTCGTCCGATTGAAAACGCTGCACCAAAGAGCGCAGCCGACAGTTTCGCCAGCACGGCGGATGCTCTCACTCTGGAGAACCTGCGCCAGATAGATCAGCTCCTGATCGATGGCGGCCTCTCCTTCAGCGAGCGCCAACAGACGCTCCAGGCTCGCCTGGATCAACGCGCCAGGCAGGAGGCCAACACCCAATGACCAGTCTCATCTGGCTACCAGAAACGCTACGCCATACAGACCTGCCCTCAGCCGAATACGCCAGCGGATTGCAGCAGGTCGAGGGGAGGCTATCTAAATGACGGACAAGAAAAAGGCCGACCAACAGGCCAGCCCTAAGGAAATGCCTCTGAATGATACCACCGCTGAAGCCCAGCGAGCTCGCTTGCTGGAGCGCCTGCAGCTTGGACCAGTGGATACGATCAAAGCTCGCAGCGAGCTGAACATCATGATGCCTGCTGCCAGGATCAAGGAACTGCGCGAAGCCGGCCACGCGATCAAGACCTACCGTCTCACCCTCACGGATGATCACGGGCGAACCCATCATGGCGTGGCGCTTTACTACCTGGGCACCCCGCCCGCCGAAGTCGGCAAGGCAATCGCATGAGCCTGTACCACGCACCCGAAAAAATGTGCATTCCTCCCGGCGACACGCCAAGAGGGATGCCGTCTAAAATACTTGGTATACCTTCAGCAAAATGCAGGATGGCGCACCATGGAACGAGAACCGCAAATTGGACCACTCATCCGCATGCCGGACGTGCTGGAAATGACCGGCCTGTCGCGCAGCTCGATCAACCGCCGTATCGCCGCCGGCGAGTTCCCCAAGCAGTTGAAGTTGAGCACCACCGGCACCCGCCAGGCGCCGATCGCCTTTGTCCTCGCAGAGGTGCAGGCCTGGGTCTCACAGCGGGCAGCAAGCCGCAACGCCAAGGAAGCCATGTAGCCCAGCTGCTTGATCAATGCCGCGCTGAGCGCTATGGTTCTCCCGTCGCAGTCAATCCTGCGGCCGACCTTGGCCGGTCGAACAAGCAAAAGGCGCACAAGCGCCCCACACTGATAGCTGGCGCTTTTTTTGTGCCCGCCGTTTTGTGTTATGGCGGCTGTGCGTGGGACACCTTCGGGTGTGCCGGGCTCCTTTTGCCCCGGTCGGCCAACCCGCGTACAGCTGCCACCCTAACCTGCTTGGCCGCAGGCAGTGACAGCTCCCCAGCAGAAGGAGCATCACCCATGAATCACTCGCACGCCCTCAATCCGTCCGCATCACACGCCGCAGCGTGGAAAGCCCGCGCTATGGCAGCCCTGCGCGCTGACTCCAGCCTCTCGGTCAGACTGAACCGCTACAACGCCGCCATGGCCCGCGCTCGCGCTCTGGAAGCTTGGGAGGCGGACCATGCCTAACCCTCACTCCGATGCCTACGGCCTGATGATCGATGCAGCCGATGTGCGCACAGTGGCCCGCGATGGGCTTCAAATCATCCGCACGCACCTCCTGGCCATCGGTGCGGCATGCAGTGATGCCGAGCTGATGAAGATGATCACCGCGGCGCAACACCAGGTTGCAGAGGTAGATGACGTGATCGCCGGACAGATCGCCTTCCTCGCGGAGGATCTGCAGCTGTTCATTGCCGACGCCCAGCGCAAGGCGGTGATTCATGCATAACCAGCCGACCAGCACCAATAAAGCCCCTATCACAAGGCGCGACGAATTGAGCTTCACCAGCCGTGATGCCGAGGGATGGATGATCAACTGGCCGCGCAACAACCCGGGCGTGGCCGCCGATTGGGAAAAAGGCATTGGCTTCTTCGACGTGGAGGTTGCTGAGCTAGCCGGTGCCAACGAAACCAAAGCCTACGAGGCGATTGCCTACGCACTTCTCGGCATGGGTGGGCACTACACCTGCCTTGAAATTGGCTTCGCTGAAGCCGTTGCCCGGGCTGCGGTGCTTGGATTGCGCGCCATGCGAAACGGCGCGGCTCAGTTCGAACCGGTAGACGAAGAAGAGCCCGGCGAGGAGGTCGCATGAGAAGCCTTTCCGCTCTCCTGAGCGAGCTCGGTGATTGCCAGCTCGCCCAGTTCAACGACCGTGCTGACGATCCCCGCTGGACCAAGCAGGGGCGTGAAATGGCCGGCGACTGGGCTTTCGGATACCTGACGTGCCTTAAAGACCTCGGGCGCATCACTGACGAAGAGTACGGCGCCCTAGCCTCAGAACCACGCCGACGGGCCTTAGCCGCCCAGCCCAGGGAGTAACCCATGCGAATTGAAACCGGTGCCATTGCACCGACGGGATCGGCCGGCCCGAATAAAGCTACGGGGAATGGCCGTGGCACGCAGCCTTAGAAAATCCAAGGGGCGCAGCGCGTCCGGCACCTTCGCCGCCCTGCCTCATGTGGTCATGGACAGCGAGGGTTTCCGGTCGCTGTCCGGTGGTGCCCTGAAGGTGCTGCTGGGCCTTCTTCGCCAGTACCGCGGTAGCAATAACGGCGATCTGAGTGCCTCGATTTCTCAGGCGAAGGCCTGGGGCGTCAACAGCACCTCGACTCTGGCCGCAGCCCTCAAGGAGCTACAGGAGCGAGACTTGATTGTGCGAACACGAGAAGGACGATTTACCAAGCCGGGCGGCTGCTGTGCGCTCTATGCGCTGTCTTGGCAACCGGTCGACGAATGCGGGGGAAAGCTGGAAGTGGAACCGACCACAACGCCGCCACGGAAATTCAGCCTCGAGAGAACAGAAAACCCACTTCGAAAATCGAACCGAGTCGATTCGAAAATCGAAGCGATGGGGACCTAGGGGACCATGAAAAACATGCCCATCGGTTCGTAAATCGAACTGACCAGAGGGGGTTACTTACTTCGATTTTCGAAGTCCTTTTTATATATACCAGGCGCAGCCTGGTCATCTACCCGTCTACAGCCTGTGAAACAAGCTCACGAAGTGCGGGCGCCCCTTTTCATCACTTCTCGATCAGCGCCATTGATCGCCAAGAAGAGAGCCTATGACTGAGCAAATGCCTTGTTTCGGGGACGGTTGGTTGTCTGGGTGGCGGCGTTCCTCAGGGCTTGACGCTCCAAGCCAGTGACATAGCGTCCGCGGGAGTTAATACCCTGTGGAGCGCTCAGATGGCCGTTCAGAACCCATACCTTGCCGGTGGCATCCTCGGCGACCTGAATCAAGCCCAAAAGAAGCGGGAAGGCGTCAGCGCGATACCCGATCCGTTTGGCGTTCAAGGTTTAACCCGGCAGGCGCTGCGTGCGCAGCAAACTCCAGCATCACCGCTGCGCCCAATTCCTCAGGGCATCGACCAGCCCGTAGCGCAGAACGCGCCCGCAACGGCGGCAGCCCCGCAAGAGTCTGGCCTTCTGGGTGGGGTGGCTGGTGGTGAAAAAGGCATAGCGGGCGGTATTGCGCAGCCACTCGCGCAAGGCATAAACGCCGAACGACCAAGTACTGAGAGGGCCGCAGTCAACGCTCCCGCCGCTGGGTATGTCAAAACCGGCATCGGTGCTGGCGCACAGGGCGGGGAAATCGCGGCACGGCGTGGTGCGGACGGGGTGATTGAGTTCACCAACGAGGCGGCTACGCCAGGATCTGTATCCCAAGCAGGGGCAATGCCAACTGGCGGGATCGGCAGCATTGGCAATGGTATCGGCACCTTCAGTGTCGGCGAGGATGGCGACAGCAAAATGGCTATGGAGCGCTTTGAGCGCGCTAACGCCATTCGCGCCAATACCGTTAAGGAAAGTCGCCGTGGCGGAATTGGCGAGGGCGGTGGGCGTGTAACCGTGGTGGCCGACAGCTCGCGGGCGCCGAGCATTGCCGAGATGGTGCGCGGCAGGCAAGAAAACCGTCAGGCACAGACCGATGCTTTGAAGGCGCAAACCCAGCAAGGCATCGCGGCCGGCAGCCAGCAACTGATCACCGAGCAATTGCAACAGCAGCAGCTCACTCAGCAGATCAGAGGCGGGGAGCAGGACTACCAGCGCGAGAAACAACTAGCCGGCATCTTGGCCGGGCTGGATGACCCTCAACTCCAGCCTGGTGATCGAGCACGTCTTGAGCGCGATTATTTGATGCGCAAAGACCCGAAGGCATATCTGGATAGCCGGACGCAAAGCGGCATCGGCCAAATCGATCTGGAAAATAAGCAGCTGCAGCAGTCGTTGCTTAATCAGAAGCTCCAGCAAGGGCAGCTCAAGTCCGAACAGGATCAGATTGATCGGAGGAAAGCGGCCGAGGGGAGTGCTTCTGCTTTTGAGCAGGCTATCCACTCCGCGGATCAATTACTTGCGCATAAGGGGCTGGATCGAGCTGTCGGCACCATGTCGCTCATTCCGAGCATGCCAGGCTCTGAGGCTGCCGATTTCGAGGCGCGGCTGGATACGCTCAAAGCACAGACCTTTCTGCCGCAAGTGCAGGCGCTCAAGGGCATGGGAGCGTTATCCGATGCAGAGGGCAAAAAGCTGCTGGATGCGGTTGGCGCGCTTTCTACCAAGATGAAGCCCGAAACTTTCCGTGCGGAGCTGAAGCGGGTGCGCGACACCCTGACTCAATCGCAGGAGCGGGCAATGCGTGGCGTGCCGGGAGTTCAATCTGCACAGCAAGGCGCTCAGCGTAATGAAGCCGGCACTGTTAGCGAGAGCCCCGCCAGTCCGGTACGCATCAGTGGCGATAGTGACTACAACGCGCTGCCGCCTGGTGCGCTGTTCATTGCGCCTGATGGCACCACTCGGAGGAAAGCCTAATGGCCGGTTGGAAGGATGCGCCGATTGTCGGTGGCGATAGCGGAGAACAGCAATCGGCATGGGCGAGTGCCCCGGTCGTGGAGTCACCGAGCGAAACCGGAATCGGTGCCGGCCGCTCGCTGCTGCGCGGGATCAACGACGGCTTGACCTTCGGGTTTGCCGACGAGATCAGCAGTGCCGCTTCAGCAGCGCTCAACCCTCTGCTTGGTACCGGCAATGATGCGGACACCTGGCGGGAACGCTATGACTTGAACGTCGAGGGCGAGCGCGCGCTCGATCGCCAGTCCAGGGAGCAGAACCCAGCAGCCAGCGCCGCGGGCGGTATCACTGGCGGGCTTCTGCCCATGGTGGCAACCGCTGGCGCATCTCTGCTTCCGTCGGTGGGGCGCACAGCTGCGGGGCCACTGTCGCGTGCAACGTCACAAAGCTTGGCCACTCAGGCCGCCCCCAGTCTCAAGCAGGCTGTTGGTGAGGGTGCTGCCCTCGGTGCGGGATATGGCGGCTTGTACGGTTTGGGATCGGCCGAGGGCGACCTGCTGGAGCGAGCGCCTGCTGCCGCTGAGGGTGCAGCCCTCGGCGCTGTCGTTGGCGCCGGTGTGCCCGCAGCTCTCGGCGCAGGGCGGGCCGCTTTCGGTGCCATGCGCTCGCCCGATCGCTCGGCGGTGCAGCAGGTGGAGCGCGCCTTGGAGCGTGACGGTATGACGGTGGAGCAGTTCCGCCGACAAGCAGATGAACTGCAGCAGCGTCACCCGGGTGCGGCCCTGCCAGCCGATGCCGGCGGCGAGAATGTCCAGGGCCTGCTCGAGCGCGTTGCGCAGACCCCAGGTGCCGGTCGCTCACAGGTCATCCCTGCGCTGACGGAGCGGCAGCAGGGGCAACCCCAGCGGATCAGCGATGCGTTGCAGGATTTGACAAAAAGCGAGCGCGACAGCTTCAGTCAGGCAGCTAAAGACCTGGGCCGCGCCACTGGCAGTCAGCGCAGCGCCTATCAGGCCGTGGAAGAGGCCATGGCGCAGCGTGCCAAGGATGCCCAGCCGCTGTACGCCAAGGCATATCAGGAGCCGGTGCCCTGGACGCACGAACTCGAAGACCTGTTCAAGCGGCCTGTCATGCAGGAAGCGTATCGGGCAGCAGCCCGCCGCGCCGGGAACGAAGGCCGGGACTTCTACGGCAAGTTCATCGACCTGAAGGACGACGGCACCTTCACCAGGCAGAGTGTGCCGAGCACCGGTGACCTGGATTTCATCAAGAAGACCCTCGATTCTAAGGTGGGCACTCTGGAGCGCGCTGGCGACTTCAGCGAGGCGCGGGTGGTCAAAGGTATTCGCACCAGGCTGGTCGACATGATGGACACCGCCAGCCCGACCTATCGACAGGCCCGGGCTGCCTGGGCTGGACCTAGCCAGTTCATTGACGCAGTGGAGAGCGGCCGCACCATTCTCAGTCGCAATATCAGTGCCGAGGAGTTGGCGTCCAATCTGGGCAAGCTGGGCCCTTCTGAGCTGGAGGGCTATCGGATCGGCGCAGTGTCGGCGATCGTCAATAAGATGGGTAACGACCCGGCGAAAATGGCTGACGTGACCAAGTATTTGCGCAGCCAGGAGATGCGCGCCAAGGTCGCGGCCATGCTGCCCGACGATGCCGCCCGGCAGCGCTGGGGCGAGATGCTGGATTTCGAGGTGCATGCCTCTGGCATGGCTGCCCGTAGCCTTGGGAACAGCGCGACAGCGCGCCGGGCCGCCGAGATGGCGGATGCTGACAGCGTTGGCGGTGACCTGGTGTTAAGCGCCCTGGCTGGTACCCCGGTCGGCGGCTTGTTCTCGCAACTGATCAACAAGGCCGGCCGCGGCCTGCGCGACAGCCTTCACGCTCGATCCGATCAGGCGGTGGCCGACGTGCTGACTCGGCCGGCGGGGTTGGCGTCATCGCAGCGTGCTGCTGCTCAGGCCGCATCTCTTGTACCGCCTCCGCTACTGATAACCCGCGGTGCTGGTGCTGGCGCCGTCCAGGGATCTGCCGAGCGGGAGGCCCGCCCGACAGTGCGATCAATATTGCCTGCGGTGCGTGAGCGCATGCGCGCTGATTACCCTCTTGATGCGGACGAGCTGGCGCGGGAGACCGGTGCTACTCGCGCCGCGGCCAAGAGCGCAATAGTTCTGGCTCAACGAGAGCAGCAGGTGCTGGCCACGACTTACAAGGGTGTGCCGGGCGCCAACAAAGCTCTGCGCGGCTTACTCAATTCTGATGCCTATGCAGTGGCCAAGACTGGCGACCGTGAGTGGCGCGTCCAACTGAAACCGGAATAGGAGTGCGTGGATTATGGCCAGCAGGGTAGAGACTTCGTTTTGCTCAAAGGAAACGTCGCTGACATTGCAGGTGACGAAGACTGCGCGCGAGTGGGCCGGTGAGCTCGGCGTGAAGTGGGAGACAGTTCGTAAGCGTCGTTATCGCGGTTGGTCATGGACGGAAGCGCTTGACCCTCGCCTGCGCAAGACCACCTTCAATGATCGAGGGCTGCAGTGATGGGCCAGATGGCAGATCGTGAGCCGGTATGTGGTGTAGCAAGCAGGGAGCAGGTCCAGCAGGCCCTGGCGCTGGTGCGCACGTTAATGGACCAGCTGGCTGCGGATATGGTCGCCGAGCCGGAAGGGCAGAAGGGTCGACTGCTGCAGACGCTGGCGTTGCCGCAGCGGGCAGCCGCCATTCGTGACCTGTCGTTTGCCCTGCGAGAGCTGATCAGCTTGGAGCGTCGACAACTTGGACTGGACGGTGCGCGAACTGATCAGTTGCTTGAGGCGTTGAGAGCCCTGGCGGCGGGTATCTGCCGACCTGCTGCCGCCGAGGAAGCCCAAGCCGATGGGCAGTAAACAGGCGTTCGACTGGGAGGCGATCGAGCGCGACTACCGCGCCGGCCTGCTTTCCGTTCGTGAGATCGCTGTGCGACATGGCTGCACCCACACGGCTATCAACAAGCGCGCCAAGGCCGAGGGGTGGGCTCGCGACCTCAAGGCGAAGATCAGGGCAAAGGCTGAAGCTCTGGTTTCCAAACGAGAGGTTTCCAGCGAGGTTTCCAGCAAATCGGCGGAAACCGAGCGACAGATCGTCGAAGCCAATGCTGAGGCGATAGTCAGCGTGCGCATGGCGCACCGAACCGATATCCGGCGATCGCGCAGCCTGACCAACAAACTGCTGGAAGAGCTGGAGCAACTGACGGACCATCGCGATCTGGCCGAGTCGCTGGGCGAGATGATGCGCAACCCGGATGACTTCGGGAATGATCGGCTGAACGACCTCTACCACAAGATCATCGCGCTACCGAATCGCACCAAGATCATGCGGGAGTTAGCCGAGACGCTGAAGACATTGATCGCCCTTGAGCGTCAAGCCTATAACCTCGATGAGCAGGAACACGATGAGCCGTATGAAGAGCGGCTACGGCGTTTGATGGGAGAAGAGTGAGGCCTGCGGAGGCCAGGCATTTCGCGGTCGACCCCCTGTAGGGTTCGATTTGTCAGTTGACCGCATGCAGGCTGGAGGCTCCCACACAGGAGAGCTCCACCATGATCAGAATCAAATCCGAGTTTGAAGACCCGCGCCGGGTTGGCGAGCACTACCTCGACGAGGTGTCTGGCCCGATCAGTATATCGAGGCACACCCGTAGCGATGAGCTGTGGACGTACTACCGCGGCACTGTTCAAGAGCGGCCATGCGAAATCCGTATCGCGGCAATCCGCGATGATCTTCTAAGCGGAGTGCGTGAAAGGGAGGGATATGGCTTTACCTGCGTCACCTTGGTTCGAGAGACCAGGCGGTCGGTGCGTCGAGTGATGTGATTCATCCGCGACACCGTGACAAGCCAGAGACCATGCGGCCTCTGGCACTTTTTTATCCGCGACACAGACCCACTCTGTCGCGGATAGAAAAACGCCGCAGCCCAGCAATGGCGCGGGTTGTCACGGTGTCACGGATGAAACACCCCTGGAGCCGGAAAGGCGGGGGAGTCATGCCTGCTTGGCAAAGCGTCCTTTTACTACATTCCCCTGCGCAAGCGCCTCCAGGTGATCGGCATACCATTGCATCATCTCGTGGCGCTGCTCCAAGTAGATTGCTTTGTTATAGACCCCGGATACCCCTTCTTCAGCATGGGAGAGCTGCGCTTCGACATGGTCCTTGGCGAAGCCTTTCTCGCGCAGAATGGTCGACGCGATGTGGCGGAAGCCATGGCCGGTCTGCTGACCCTGATAGCCCAGCCGGCGCAATGCCATGTTGAACGCCATATTGCTGCGCGGCTTGGTGCGATCATTCCTGCCAGGAAAGAGTAGGGGATAGGCGCCGGTCAGGCCTTTAAGCTCCTGCAGCACTTCTAGAGCTTGGCTCGACAGCGGAACGACATGCTCGCGGCGTTTCTTCATGCGTCCGGCTGGAATGGTCCAGATGCCTTGCTCCAAGTCGAACTCTGACCAGGGGGCTTCTCGGAGCTCGCTTGGCCTCACCGCGGTGAGCATAAGCAGGCGCAGGCCGAGGCGGATATCGTGCGCATGCGGATAGGCACTGATTGCGCGAAGCAGGGCGGGCAGCTCAGTTGCAGTGACGTGTGCATAGTTCTCCACTTCCTTGGTCTGGAGAAATTTATGCAGCCCCTCGAGCGGGTTGTAGAGTGCGCGGCCGGTAACCTTGGCCAGGTCGTAAATCTCTTTGCAGTAGCGCCGCACATTGGCCATCTGATCGAGGATGCCTTTCTTCTCCATATCGCGCAGAAAGTCCATCCACTCCAGCGGCAGGATTTCGCTGTAAGCACGGTTGCCGAATACAGGGAACACATGCAGTTCAAGGGCACCGATTATTCTCTTTGCGGTACCAGGCTCCCAGCGTGCTCGGCGACCGTCGAACCACTCCCTGGCCAGAGGCTCGAACTTGTTATTTGCCGCGGCTTCTTCGACTGCCTTGCGCGCCTGCTTGCTGGCGATCGGGTTTTTGCCGGCGGCGGCATCGGCGCGAAGCTCGCCTGCTTTTTGGCGGGCCAGTGCGCCGCTCACTTGCGGATAGCCGCCCAGTCCGAGCCATGACCACTTGCCATCCGGCTTCTTGTAGCGCAGCTGCCATGACTTTTGGCCGTCAGGCTTCACTCTGAAATACAGGCCAAGGCCGTCTAATTCGCGGTATTCAGATGCCTCCGGCTCCAGGTTGAGCAGGGTGGTCTCAGCAAGCGGACGGCGTTTGATCTGGGCGCGTTTCATGGGTTTGTATCCCCTTGGTTCTAGCTGCCCTCAAGGATACACGCAGGGATACACGGTTGGTAGGTATAGGGATAGACAAGGGTAGACAGATAAAAACAAGAAAGCCCGCGCATGGCGGGCTTTCTTGTGGGTTCAGTAACAGCCAGAGACTGTTATGAATAGCTATTTGGTCGGAGAGACAGGATTCGAACCTGCGACCTTCTCGTCCCGAACGAGACG
>CAMPJN010000032.1 GCA_946886875.1 uncultured Pseudomonas sp. | reverse complement strand
TAAAGCCTGCTTGCGGCGGACTCCACTACAGCGAACGTGGAATTGTTCGGATTCGTCGGGAGCAAGTCAAGTAATCCGTGATGGATTCTGCAATCTTCTGCGTTAACAGCGTGCAGGATGACGATTGGAGCGTTTTGGTTATAGTAACTAGCGGGTTTTGCAGCTCATAATTTGGCAGCCTAAAAAAAGGAAACAGCATGCGCCGTATTATCCTCACTACCAGCTTGCTACTCGCCTTGAGCGCATCCGCCATGGCCAGCCAGGTATATAAATGGGTCGATGCTCAAGGCGTCACTCACTTCGGCTCGCAGCCGCCGCAAGGTCAATCAGCGACCAGCATCAACACTTCCGCTCCGCAGCCCAAAGCAGTGGAGGAAGAGCAGCCAGCGCCAACCTTCGAGAGCATTGCTGACCCCGAGCAGGCCGCTTTCGATAAGAAGGCCAAAGAAGAAGTCGCCGCCAAAGAGGCCGAACGCAAGAAGTATTGCGAAGACGTCCGCACCAATCTGGCTCAGCTGGAAAACAATCCGCGAATCCGTGTGGAAGTAGACGGTGAAGTACGTCGACTGGGCGAAGACGAGCGCCAGCAGCGTATCACTGAAGCCAAGAAGGCGATTGCGGAAAACTGCAAGTAGCCCGAATCCTCAGCGCGCGACCGGATGCGCATGCGGTAATGGCCGCACCGGTCTACGCGAGCGACCTATTCGCCGCTCGCAAAGCCCTGCTCGAGGCCGGAATGCAACCTCGCCTAACTCGGTGCGCCAGCGCCGCAACGCTCCGTTAGCGTACGCCGCCGATCAAACGATCGAACTCGCCCAGCAAACGCACGAGTTCTTTGGCCTGCACGCTACGCTCGCCATACACCTGCTCAGCCATTGGCTGAATACCCGAAACGCGGGGCAACGCCGCGCCGTTTTCCAGCATATGTTTCATGCGCGGCAGAAATATCCACTGCAACCACTGCTCGAACGCCAGACTGTCAACACAGAACGGCTCTTGACTGGCCAGCGCCTGCGCGCTGGGTGGCTCGATTTGCCACCAACCCTGCACGCGCAGTTCGCGTTCGATCAGCAGTAACTGCTGGGCCAACACAGGCACCCGCGCATCCATCAAAGACTGACCCGCGCCTGTTCCCGTGCCTGCGCTGCGCCGGCCGTATCGCCCTGCTGCTCGCGCACCTGGGCGATCAGCTCCCACAAGCTGGCTTGCAGCGCCGGGCGACCGCTGGCATAGCTCAGACCACGACGGGCAAACTGCTCGGCCTGCGCCGCATCGCCCTGGGCCAAACGCACCTGGGCCAGGCGATAGAGCACTTGCGGCTCGCGCGGCGCGATGCGCTGAGCGCGCTCCAGACTGGACGCCGCACCATTCAGGTCGCCAGTAACCTGTTGCTGCTGTGCAGTGCTCAGCAACGCCAGAACCGGACCATCCAATTGCTCGTCGGCAGCCAAACCGCCGCCACTGGGAATACCGCTAGGAGCGCTGGGCGCCGGCGCAGCATAGCCGCCGGTACTGATCGGCTCGCTGCTGATAGAGCTGCCTGGCGAGCCGTTCGGCGCCGGGAAGGTCTGAATCGGCGCCGAACTGCCTCCACCCTGAGGCACCATGACCACCACACCTGAGTCTTCAGGAATGCTTTGGGGCTGCGCGGCAGAGCTGCCATAAACGCCTGCGCGATCCTCCTGCCGCTCATAGATCGAGGAGCTGGAGTCGACCACTGGAATAGAGCCGCGCGGCACCGAGGTACAACCACTCAGTACGGCCGAAACGGCTAAAACTGGAGCAAACCACTTAATCACGTCACACCCTCTTCAATTAGTCCAGCCAGCCACGCACCCAATCCATCACCGAATCCACCGGCGCCTGCAATCCGCAGGCAGGGCCTTGAGCCGGTTCACTGCCGCGAATATACGGCATCTGTACGGCACCCGTGCAGCTTGGGTCCGAACCCAAACCACTGATTGGATCCACCCATGCCTGGACGATATTGTCAGGTTGCGGCATATCCAACGGCAGAGGATCGGCCCGATACATGAACTCGGTCCAGACCTGCAGCGCACCGCTGGCGCCAGTGAAAGGCGTTGGCCCATTGTCGTCGCGGCCCATCCAGACCACCGCCAACAGGTCCTGACTGAAACCGGCGAACCAGCTGTCGCGCGAATCGTTACTGGTGCCGGTTTTTCCCGCCAGTTTCAGCGAACCGGGCAGGCGGTTATAAACCGAACGTCCGGTACCCTCGCGCATGGTCCGTTGCATGGCGTTCTGCAACAGGTAAATCGCGCCCGCATCGAAACGCTGTTGAATCTGATACGGATAGCGTTTAAGCGGCTCGCCTTCTGCGGTCAACACGCTGCGAATACCGCGCAACGGTGTATTGAAGCCGCCATTGGCGATGGTTTGATACATATCCGCGACTTCCAGCGGGCTTAAAGCCCCGGCCCCGAGCAGCATCGATGGATACGCCGGCCACTTCTGTTCGACACCCAGACGATCGAGGGTTTTGAGCACGGTCGGCACGCCCAGTTCCATGCCCAGCTTGACGCTCGACAGGTTGTAGGAGTTGGCCAGGCTCTGGTACAGGTACACGCTGCCATGGGCTTTACGATCATAGTTTTGCGGGGTCCAGACCTGGCCGTCCTGCCCTTTGATGGAGAAGGGCTGATCCTCCAGCCAACTGGTCAGGGTGTACTGGCTTGGCCGCTCCAGCGCGGCCAGGTATATCGCAGGCTTCATCAAGGAGCCAATCGGCCGGACGGCATCCAAAGCGCGGTTAAAACCGGCAAAACGCGGCTGACGACTGCCGATCAATACCTGTACTTCGCCGGTTTCCGGATTGGTCACCACCATGCCGGCCTCGACCTCGTCGGCGCCCTTGCGCCCGGACATGCGCTTCAGCGACTCGAGCAAGGCGCTTTCGGCCTTGAACTGCAGGATGGGGTCGAAGCTGGTGAAGATCCGCAGGCCTTCTTCGGTCAGATCCTGCTCACGGTAGTCCTCGCGCAGCTGACGCTTGACCAGATCGAGAAAGGCCGGAAACGAGCTGTCCGCCATGCTGCCGCGCTGGGTCACGCCCAAGGGCTTCTGCTTCGCCGCGGTGGCCTGCTCCTGAGTTACAACGCCCTGCTCGACCAATACATCGAGTACCAGATTGCGCCGTTCCAGCGCTCGCTCCGGGTTGCGTCGCGGATTGTAATAGGTCGGCCCCTTGACCATACCCACCAACAAGGCCACCTGATCGAGCTTCAGCTCCGATAGCGGCTGGCTGAAAAAATACTGGCTGGCCAAGCCGAACCCATGCACCGCGCGCTGGCCGTCCTGCCCCAGGAACACCTCGTTGAGGTAGGCCTCAAGGATGTCCTTCTTGTCGTAATGCAGCTCCAGCAGCACCGCCATCATGGCTTCGGTCGCTTTCCGGGCCAGGGTGCGCTCGTTGGTCAGGTAGAAGTTCTTCACCAACTGCTGGGTCAGGGTACTGCCGCCTTGGCGCAGCTGCCCGGCGGTGGCGTTGATCCACACCGCACGGGCGATACCTTTGGGCGAGACGCCGAAGTGATTGAAGAACTCACGGTCCTCGATCGCTACCAGGGTCTCCGCCAAATAGGGCGGCAGTTGCTCCAGTTTGATCAGCAGGCGATCTTCCTGGTGCGCGGGGTACAAACCGCCGATCAGCATCGGCTCCAGGCGCGCGACCGCCAGATTGCTGCCGTTGGCCTGAGTGAGGCCAGCAACGTAATCACCGGAGAAACGCACGCGCACGCGCTGCGCGGGCTCGCTGCTTTCATAGAACTGGAAACCGCGAGTGTGCAGCTCGAGATTATTGCCGGCAACCGATACGGCGCCGGGACCATTGACCGCGGTTTCGCGGCGATAACCGAGGGCGTCCAATTCCTGCAGGAAGTCGGCTTTAGTCAGTTTTTGCCCGACGAATAGCTCCAAAGGCCGGGCATAGACCTTGGCGGGCACGGTCCAGCGCTTGCCGGAGAATTTCTCCTGCACTACGGCATCGAGGTACACCGCAAATACGGCGAGCACCACCAAACCGACCAGACTGAGCTTGATAGCCCAACTGAGCCAGGGACGCATACCGCGCGAGCGCGGCTTGGAACGGGGACGAGAGGATCGGGAACGAGTCATGGCGCGGCATTATACGCATTTTGTCCCGTACAAGCAGACACAGCCCAGCGGTTTGCACAGCGCTCTGGAGCGGCCATAATGCCCGCCTTCGAATTTGACTAAAAGCCAAGGATCGCCCGTGAGCCAAGCCCTGATCGCCGCCCTGCAAAACCCGGCCCTTTACCCCCATCCGGTAGAGGATTTCCAGGTTATCGAGACGCATATTTCCTGGGTAGTACTGACCGGCCCCTACGCTTACAAGATAAAAAAGCCAGTCAACTTCGGCTTTCTCGATTTTACCGAGCTGAGCGCGCGCGAACACTTCTGCCAGGAAGAGCTACGTCTGAATCAGCGTCTGGCCCCCGACCTGTACCTCGAAGTTCTGCCGATCAACGGCAGCGTCGAGGCACCACAACTGGCTGGCGACGGGCCCGTCATCGAATATGCCCTGAAAATGCGCCAATTCCCCGCCGGCCAACTGCTCGGCGAGCTGCAAGCGCGCGGCGAGCTGAATGAAGCCCAGATTGATGCACTGGCCAAGCAAATCGCCGAATTTCATATTAATGCGCCACGGGTAGCCCAGGATCATCCGCTGGGTACGCCGGAGGCGGTCATGGCGCCAGTGACGCAAAACTTCGAGCAGATCCGCCCGATGCTCAAGGACAAAGCCGATCTGCAGCAGCTCGATGCCTTGCAAGCCTGGGCCGAAAGCAGCTTCGAGCGCCTGCAGCCATTGCTGGCCCAGCGCAAGGCCGAGGGTTTTATCCGCGAATGCCATGGCGACATTCACCTGGGCAACGCCACCCTGCTGAACGGCGAAGTGGTGCTGTTCGACTGCATCGAATTCAACGAGCCTTTCCGCCTGATCGATATCGCCTCGGATGCCGCCTTCCTCGCCATGGACCTGGAAGACCGCGGCCTCAAAGCGTTTGCCCGGCGCTTTATCAACAGCTGGCTGGAACGCACCGGCGACTATGCCGCCCTGGAGCTGTTGAGCTTCTATAAAGCCTATCGCGCGATGGTGCGCGGCAAGGTCAGCCTGTTCCGCTTCGCCCAGGAGCAGGATGCCGTGCAGCGCGCAGTCATTCTGCGTCAATACCGCCGCTACGCCGCGTTGGCGGAGAGCTACAGCGCCATTCCGTCGCCTTTGCTGGCGATTACTCACGGCGTATCCGCGGTGGGCAAGAGCCACGTATCCATGCGCCTGGTCGAAGCCCTCGGAGCCATTCGCTTGCGCTCGGACGTAGAACGCAAGCGTTTGTTCGGCGAACAAAGCGCCGACCAGCAGCGCCAGCTCGGCACCGGCATCTATAGCCATGAAGCCAGCACGGCGACCTACCAACGCCTGCACCAACTCGCGGACGCCGCGCTGCATGCCGGCTATCCGGTGGTGATCGACGCCACCTACCTCAAGCGCGCCCAACGCCAAGCCGCAGCGCAAGTCGCCGAAGCCAGCGGAGCGCCCTTCCTGGTACTGGACTGCTACGCCCCCGATGAAGTGATCGCCATCTGGCTGGAACAACGCAAAGCCGCCGGGCTCGATCCTTCCGATGCGACCATGGAAGTGATCCAGGCCCAGCATGCCAGCCGCGAGGCCCTGAGCGACGAGGAGTTGACCCATAGCAAGCGCGTCAACACCCACGAGAGCGACAGCCTGGACAGCTTGGTCGCGCGTATCCGTCAACGCCTGCCGGGCCTGTAAGCCCAATCCCCCGGCCGCGCCACCACAGGCGCGGCAGATGCTGGCAGGGCTTCTATACTGGCAGGGAACCCCTTACCGGAACCTTGTCCATGAGCCAGCCGCGCCAGCTCGACAACCCTCTTTACCGCCTGATCCACAGCGAAGATATCGCCGGTTTCAATAGCCAGAAACCCAAGGAAGGCGAGGTCAACCTCAGTGGCGGCGATTTCCGCGGTATCGACCTGCGTCTGCTCGATGCCCAGCATATCGATTTCACCGATGCCTACTTTCGCGGCGCCGACCTGCGCGGCCTCGACTTGCGCAACGCCAAGCTGGAGGGCGCCAGCCTGGCTCACGCACAGATATCCGGCAGCTACTTTCCGGTCGAACTGAGTGCCGACGAGATCCTTATGTCAGTCAATTTCGGCACGCGCCTGCGCTACCGCACCAAACCATGAACGACGTCGTCCGGTTATTCGGCAACCGCGCCGATAGCTATGCGATTTTTCGCCCGCAATACCCCGAGGCACTATTCGCCTGGCTGGCGCAACAGAGCCCGGCGCGGCAGCGGGCACTGGATATCGCCTGCGGCAATGGGCAGGCCAGCGCCTCGTTGCGCCGGTATTTCGCCCAGGTACTGGCCAGCGACAGCAGCGTCGAGCAACTGCGCGCCGCCGACACGGCCGGACTCGCGCTATTCGCCGCCCGCGCTGAGGCGCAACCGCTCGGTGACGCCAGCCTCGATCTGATCGTGGTCGCCCAAGCCCTGCACTGGTTCGCCACCCCGGAGTTCTTTCGCGAGGCCGAACGCTTGCTCAAGCCCGAAGGGTTGTTCTGCGCCTGGTGCTACAGCCTGATGCGCATCGACAGCGAACTGGACAGCCTCATCGATGGTTTCTACGCAGGCACTCTGGCCGGTTACTGGCCCGCCGGCCGCAGCAGCGTGGACGCCGGTTACCGGGATATCCAGTCACCCTTCGCGCCGGTCGAAGCGCCACAGCTGGCGCTCGAAACCACCTGGAGTTTCGACCACCTGCTCGGTTACCTGCGCACCTGGTCGGCCGTGCAACGCTGGGAACAACAACACGGTTACGACCCGGTGACGGATCTGACGCCCAAACTGCGCCACGCCTGGGGGGATATCAATGCGCCACGTTTTATCCACTGGCCGCTACACTGCCTAGCAGGCAAACATAAAAAATAAAATGCTCAATGCCCCAACGCGCAGCCATCCGATCAAGGACGGCGTCACGCGCGGGCTGATTTGCTGCGTTGCGTGCAACACCGTAGCGCCGCATACCGGCGTTTCTCAATGGCGTATCGCCCATCAGCCATGCTGGGAGGCTTGATGAACGACGAATTGCAACACTTGAAAAATCTGGGAAAAACTTCGGCCCAGTGGCTTCACGCAGTCGGCATACACAGCGTCAACGATCTGCGTCGTCTGGGGGCCGTAGGGGCGTATAGCGCGGTGCGGGCAAGGGGGTTCAGAGCGTCCAAGGTATTGCTCTACGCCATAGAAGGCGCGCTGCTCGACGTGCACTGGAACGACTTGACGCCAGCGCACAAGGCGCAATTGAATGAAGAGTTGGAGGCCTGTTCGTCGCGCAACAAGAGCTAGCTCACAACCTCCGGATAGAATGATTTACCTAAGGCCCAGCGCCCCTTATTGTGCAGAGGACGTTACTGCGCCTTCGTTAGCCAAGCCAGTTCAAGGAATCACGCTCATGTATTTACTCGGGGAGCAACCGGCCTACGCCGACCAGCTGATCAACCGATTGCAAAGCATCCCCACTCAGTTACTTGACGGCCTGGCCCCCTGTGGCGAGGCGCTGCAACTGGAGAATGTCGACGACCTCGCCACGGTGCTGCCCGGCAACCAGCTGTTCATCATCGCCAATGGTCTGCTGCATGCAGTAGTCGATGAGCGCCCCCTGTTCTACCTGCAGGAAGGAGATCTGGTCGGCCTGCGCCAAGGCATCGATATGCCCAGCTGCCGCCTCAGCAGCGAAGAACCGCTGAGCCTGTTGCCTTATTCGCGCAGCGATGTGTTCAAACACATCTACGCCAGCGAACAGCGCCAGGAACTCTTCATCCAGTACCTGATCGGTCACACCGCCCTGCTCTCCGATGCACTGGCGCGCCTCAAGCAACCGGAAATCCGCCCCTCGACCGGCTTCCAGCACTTTGCCGCCGGCGAAGAGCTGATCCACCAGGGCGACTCGGCCGAGCACGTATTCATCATTATCGAAGGTCACGCCGAGGCTTATGTCGATGGCCATAAGGTCGGCGATGTGCAGAAGGATGAGATCTTCGGCGCCATGGCCGTATTCACCCGCGAGCGGCGCAGCGCCACCGTGGTGGCCAGCGAGCCTTGCACGGTGATGGTGATCCCCAAGGAGCAGTTCCTTAGCCTGATGCAGAGCAACCCCCGTATCGCCCATAGCCTGATCGAAAGCATGGCGCGGCGCATCGACCTGCTGAACAAGGAAGTCACCCAGTTGCGCCTGCCTGCAACCGCAGAATGAACCGACGCGATTCCACTACCGAACCCGGCCAAGCGCCGGGTTCGGCGTTCCTGGCAGGGCACTTTTTGACGCCGCGGAGAAAATATTTTGGCAAAGGCCATTGACACGCAAATGATAATCGATATTATTAGCAACAACTGGTCGCGAGATCAGCCGATAAGCTCAAGAGCCCTTCAGGCGGGTTCTTCTGGTTATCTCCTCATCAGGCTAATCACGGTTATTTGACCCGGCTCTGCTGGGTCTTTTTTTGTCTGGAAGAAAGTGCCCGCCACTGCTATTGCGGATCGACGGAAGCTGCGAATAGCTCATAGACCGCCATGTTGGGCTTCGCCGAGCTCAGCCAGCGTAGCCCGCCCCAACCTACGTGTCTCGGTATACACCTCAATACTCGAGTTTGGCGTAGAGCGTCTGCTGCGAGGCTTCGCGCGCCTGCTTGAGGGTATGGATACCACGTTCGGCGAGCAGCGGAATCAATTTGAGGAACACCTCGCCAGTAACCATGGCATCGCCCAGGGCGGTATGCCGGCCGACCACCTGCACGCCAAGGCGGGCGGCGATCTGCTCCAGGCGATGCTCATCGCCGGCGTGACCCGGATGCACCAGGGCGGAGAGCAATAGGGTATCGAGCACCGGATGGATAAAGCGCACGCCGGTTTGCGCCTCCTTGAGCTGCAGGAAGCGCATATCGAAGGCGGCGTTATGCGCCACCAGCACGGTGTCCTCGGCGAAACGCTGAAACACCGGTAGCACCTGCTCAATCGTCGGCTGTCCGGCGAGCATCTGCGGCGTGAGGCCATGGATCAGCTGCGACTCGCGGGGGATCGTCCGGCGCGGATCGATCAGCTGCTCAAGACGTTCCTGCACCAGCAAGCGCCCGTTGACGATGCGCACCGCGCCCAAAGCAATGATCTCATCGCCTTCGGCAGGCGACAGCCCGGTGGTCTCGGTATCGAATACGGTGTAAACCAGCTCGCGCAACGGGCGCTCATCGAGTTCCGGGGTTTGCCCCGGCTGGCTGAACAGGTCGAAGTCGTAATACACCGGACGGCCCAGGCCGCTTGGCGCCTGCGCGGCGGAATGGCGCTGGGTGGTCGGCAGCAGCAGACAGAGGCGATTGCGCCCGCTGCTGCGGTCGGCCTGGGACCAGAGTTCGCCGCCGTGGCGTTCGAGCAAGTCCTTGAGGGTACAACCTGCGGGGTCGGCACCGCCCAGGTTCAATGCCTGCTGTTCCCATTGATGCAGCAGCTCAGGGTCGAGCGGCTTGCCGCCCCAGCACAGCGCCAGACGGGCGAAACGTCCGGCCGCGGAAAGCTTCAACGTCACTTCACGAACCCCGCAGGCGACGGCCAGGGCATCCATCACCTGGGTGAATGCCTGAACCAGGGAATAGCTGTCCAGACTCAGCCACAGCGGCTCTGCGCTGTCCTGGCAACGCACGCTGAGTCCCAGCGTGGTTGTGAAGTTGCGCTGCAAGGCACAAACCAGCTCGCTGGCCAGCATCTCTTCCAAGGGCCACTGGCTACCGGGCAAATCACCGTGGCGCGCCAGGCCCTGCTCCAGGTTCAGCGACAGGCGTTCGGCCTCGTCGCGGATCACCTCGCCGAAGCGTTGGCGATGGGCGGCATCCATGGCCGGATATTGCTGTAAGGTTTCCGCCGCCGCGCGAATATTCGCCAGGGCCGCACGACTGCCCTCGGTGAGCTGACGCAGCAGATACTCGCGGCGACTGGCCAGCTCGACGCTATCGGTGACGTCGTCGAGGATCAATACGAAGCCTAGTAACTGGCCCGGCTGCCCCACCACTGGCGCCATGCGGCAACGCAGCAATTGTTCCGTGCGGGCGCTGACGAAATGCACCGCCGGGCTCGCACTGCCCTGCTCCAGTCCCTCGCGCAGCTTCTCCAGCGCATGCTCGATCAGGCGCTGGTCGATAATCCCGAACAGCGAGCGGCCGAGCCCCACCGCGCCGGTTTCCCGGCCGTCCAATAACTGGCTGGCCTGGGCGTTATAGAGCAGGATACGACCCTCGAGATTGCACACCAACACACTCTGGGCGAGTTCGGACATCAAGGCGGCGAGGCGATTTTTCTCCTGTTCCAGGCGCGCATTGGTCTGCGCGATGCGCGCCTCGATATCCTGGAGCTGCGCATCGTAGGCGGCGGCGAAAGCATTCAGCGCATGGCCCAGACGACGCATGGGCTTGGCACCGCCAATGGCCAGCCGATGCTGTGGATTGACCCGATGGACGATGCCGATCTCTTCTTCCAGGCGCCTGGCCGCCGCGGGATAGGCCGAGCGCCAGAGCTGCAACAATCCACCGAGCAACGCCAGCAGCACCAGGCCGAGTACGGCCAACAGGGCACCGCGCCCGGCCAGCAAGGCCAATAACTGCTCGCGCTCGACCAGGCTCAGGTTGAGCCAGAGCGGCACCCCGACAACGCCAAACAGGCCGCCGAGCAAGACGCACAGGCCGGCGAGCTGCAATGCGAAGCGGCCGCCCATCGCTATGCGTCCGCCAGCAGGTCACGCACCTGCGCCAACAGTTCCTGGGTCGAGAAGGGTTTGCTGATATAGGCGTCGGCACCCAGTGCCAGGCCCTTGCTGACCTCCACCTCGCGCCCCTTGGCGGTCAGCATCACCACGCGCACGTCTTGCAGAGCGGGGGTTTCGCGAATTTTCTGGCACACATCGAAACCGCTCAGCTGCGGCAGCATCACATCGAGCAACACCAGATCCGGTGGCTGAGCCTGGATCGCCTCCCACGCCTGCAGGCCGTCGTGTGCTACCCGTACTTGGTAGCCGGCCTGTTCGAGGAGAAACTCCAGGGAAATGACGATGTTCGGCTCGTCATCGACGATCAACAGCTTCTTTCTCTTGCTCAAGTTGCATCCTCCGTCTCGCGGCCCGTCAGTGGCAGGGTAAAGGAAAAACTCGCGCCCTGCCCACGCGCGCTGCGCACCCACAAGCGGCCACCGAAATGCTCGATGATCTGTCGGCTAATCGGCAGGCCGAGGCCGGTGCCCTGGGGTTTTTCGGTAAGGTTATCGCCGGCCTGGCGAAACTTTTCGAAAATGGTTTGCTGATCGGCCGGATCGATGCCGCAACCGTTGTCGCGCACGTCCACCTGCAATGCCTCGGGCAATATTTGCACGGCGATACCAATGCGCCCGGCCTCGAGATCGCAGAACTTCACCGCGTTGGAGATCAGATTGAGCAACACCTGCAACAGGCGGTCGCGGTCGGCCAGCACCGGCGGGATCTGCGCCGGTAGTTCGAGGTCCAGGGCCACACCCTGCTCCTGCAATAGCTGGCTGGTGGTGGCCAGGGCATCTTCGATCACCTCCCGCAGATCGAGTGCAGTGGCGTGCCACTCGGCGCGGCCGGACTCAAGTTTCGCCAGATCCAGCACCTGATTGATCATCCGCGTCAGGCGTTCGCTCTCCTTGACGATGATGGCGACGAAACGCGCACGCTGCGCCGGCTCCAGCTCGGGGTTGTCGTTGAGGATTTCCGAAAAGGCGCGGATCGAGGTCAGCGGTGTGCGCAGCTCGTGGGTCACGGTAGAGATGAAATCGTCCTTCAGCCGGTCGAGTTCCTGCAGTCGTGCATTGGCCGCACGCAACTCGCCGGTGGCCGCCTCCAGTTCCTGCGACTGCTGCTCCAGACGGCGGCTGTAGGCCAGCACCTGGGAGGCTTCGTCGAGGATGTCGAGTACCTCGTCCATGCCCAGCGGCTCTTCCTGTACCACCGAGGCCAGCATCACCCGCGCCGAGGCCGTGCCTATGGCCCCGGCCAATTGCTGCTCGGCGAAATGCACCAGATCGGCATCCGGCAGCAGCTCGGCGCTGGAACGCAAACCGCGCTGGCCGGCGTACTCGGCGAAAGCTTCGGCGGCGCGCGCCGGGCCGAGAAAGCGCCCGACCAGGGCGACCACTTCGCTAACCGAAGCGCTACCGCGCCACAGGTTGGTCCCGCGCCCGGCAACCTTGAAGGCATCGACGAACAGCAGCGCCTGGGCATGTTCGCGGCTGCTCTGGCGGCCGAACAGCGACACGCCGATATAACCACCGAGGTTGGCCAGCAGGCTCCAGAACAGCGAGTGGCCGATCTCGTCCAACCCCGCCAGGCCGAACAAGGCCAACGGCTTGAGCCAGGCGATGGCCAGCGGCCCCTGCTCGATAAAACTCAGCGGTAACCAGCCGGATTTGGCGAACGCCGGCAGCAGCAAGGTGTAAGCCCAGAATACAAAGCCCAGGGACAGGCCGCACAACGCGCCGGCGCGGGTGCCCTGCTTCCAGTACATGCCGCCGAGCATCGCCGGGGCGAACTGCGCCACCGCGGCGAACGACACCAGGCCGATCGACACCAGCGCATAAGCCTCGCCGGCGGCGCGGTAGTACAGATAGCCGAGCAGCATCAACAGCACAATGGCGCCGCGGCGAATGCCCAGCAGCAACCCGGAAAGGTCGGTTCGTTGCGCCAGGCCCAGGGCCTTCCAGCGCAGCAGCAGCGGCATCGCCAGGTCATTGCAGATCATGGTCGAGAGCGCGATGGTCTCGACGATGACCATGCCGGTGGCGGCCGACAGCCCGCCGACGAACACCAGCAGCGCCAGCGCCTGCTGCTTGTGGGCCATGGGCAGGGTGAGGACGAAGGTGTCGGCGTCGACGCTACCGGCGGGAAAATGCATCAAGCCGGCGAAGGTGATCGGCAGCACGAAGATATTGATCGCCAGCAGGTACAGCGGAAACAGCCACATGGCCTTGGCCAGGTGGTTCTCGTTGACGTTCTCCACCACGCTGATCTGGAACTGCCGCGGCAGGAACAACAGCGACAGCATCGACAGGAAAATCAGCGAAACCCAGGAGCCATAGCTGCCGGATCCGCCGCCGAGGGTCAACAGACGGTCGATATCAGGCAGCTTGGCGGCATGGGCGAACAGGTCGGCGAAGCCGTGATAGAGGCCGAAGGTGACGAACAGGCCCACCGCGACAAACGCCAGCAGCTTGACCAGCGACTCGAAGGCGATGGCCGCGACCATGCCCTCGTGGCGCTCAGTGGCGTCCAGGTGGCGGGTGCCGAAGACGATGGTGAACAGCGCCAGCAGCAGCGCCACGTAGAGCGCGGTGTCCTGCAACGGGCCGAGCGCCTGGTCCTGGTTCGGCATGCGGATCGCCGGATACTGCCAGAGGATCAGAAAGCTGCTGGAGACCGCCTTGAGTTGCAAGGCGATATAGGGAATCACCCCGATCACCGCGATCAGCGTCACCAGCCCGCCAAGCAGCGCGCTCTTGCCGTAGCGCGCGGCGATAAAATCGGCGATCGAAGTGATGCGGTTGGCCTTGCTGATGCGGATCATCTTACGCAGCACCAACCAGAACAGCATCGCCATCAGGGTCGGGCCGAGGTAGATCGGCAGAAAGCCAACACCGCTGACCGCGGCCCGGCCGACGCTGCCGTAGAAGGTCCAGGAAGTGGCGTCAACCGCCAGCGACAACGCATAGATATAAGGGTTGGCGATAATCGAGCGGCCGGCATCGGCACGTTTGTCGCCCCAATAGGCGATGGCGAAAAGAACCCCCAGGTAGGCGCAGGAGGTCAGCAGAATCAGGCCACCGAGCGGCATGGGCGACACCTCAGCGCTTGGAGCGCTCGATGACCACAATCATCGAGACGATCAGCAGCGCCCAGGCGCCGAACAGATAGGCGAACAACCGCGGCACGCCGAACACATCGCCACCACCGTCGAACAACGCCAATAACGGATAGCTGAACAGCAGGCAGCCGAGCAGAAACAACGCCACCAACCGTTGCGCCCAGAGTGTGCGATTGGCCATAGCCCTTACCTCCTGAGGGCTAAGTGTGGCCGATTATTGGCCGCGCGCACTGCGCGACCATGGTCGGGGTGTATTGGCCGCCGAACACAGCTGCTTTTCGTAGCCCGGAGGCAATCCGGGCTACAAGTTAGCGCTGCGTAGGTTGGCGCTGAGCTTGCGAAGCCCAACGAGGCATCTACAGGATTTACGGGGAGGGGTTAGCCTTTAACAACTCAATCGCCGAAGTTGGCGCAGTGATCCTGCTCCGGCTGCGCCGCCGTATACCAGACAAAATCCGCGGCGGCGGCGCTTACCGGGTTACCGACTTCGGCGAGCATCAGCACTAGGCTGCCCGAGGGTTCGCCCAGATCGCGCAGATGCAAAGGCACACCGAGATCGCGGCGCACATGGTAGGCGCCGGCCAGCAGCATGCTCGGTGCGGGCGCGGCGAGCAGCGCCTCGGCCATGCGCCTGTCGCGTTGCTGCTGCACGGCGAGCATTGCCGGCAGCTGGTTTTCCGGCAACTTGCCGCAGTGGGCATCGCGGATTTGCGCCAACAGCGGTTCGCGCACCGCTTCGGCGGTCGAGGCAACGCCGCTCAGCACCGGGCGCTGACGATAGACCTTAAGTATTTCCGCGCGATCCAGATTGGCCGCCAATACGGGATAGGGTTGCGCCAGTGCATGGCGCAGCAGCGGCCCGTATAGCGTCCAGTCCCAGCCCTTGTGCCAATTCAGCGCCGCCGGCAGATCCTCGATCTGCTCACCGGCCGCCAGCTGAGCGCGCACGGCATCGACTCTGCCCTGCTGGTCCGGAGCGAGCATTTCCAGCAGCAGGCTGCCCTGCTCCCGTTGCGCCGCCAATGCCTGCAGCAACCAGAGTTGCAGGGCGTGGTGGTCAGGATTGTCGTGCTGCTCGCCGACCAGCAGCCGCGGCGCGTCGGCCAGACGATCCAGCAGTTGTGCCGGGGTCAGGCGCTCGCCGCTGCGCAGGTCGATGATCGCCCCCAATTCGGCATGCTCGCGGCCTTGCGGGCTTTGCCAGTCGGGTAACGGCGGTAGTGCGGTTTGGCAGCCCACCAGCAGGCTGATGACAAACAGAATAAGCAGGCGCATAGCAGTTTCCCTCAATAGGTTTGCGGCAAAAGACCGCTACGCTCAGCGCGCGACTATCAGCGGGTGACCACGTTCCGGGTGGCGCTGCACCAACACTTCCAAGCCGAACACTGCCTGCAGCGGCTCGGCCTGCAATACCTGCTCCGGGCTGCCCAGGGCATGTGGGCGACCGCGCTCGAGCAAGAGCAGACGGTCACAATAGCGCGCCGCCAGATTCAGATCATGCAGAATCACCAGCACCGCCGCACCGCGTTCGGCGAGCGCGCGCACTGCTTGCAGCGTGGTGTGCTGATGCAAGGGGTCGAGCATCGAGGTCGGCTCGTCGAGTAACAGCGTCTGCCCGGCGCCGCCCGGCCAGAGCTGCGCCAATACCCGGGCCAGATGCACGCGCTGACGCTCGCCGCCGGATAGCGCGAGGTAATTGCGCTCGGCCAGGTGCAAGGCATCGGCCGCCTGCAGGGCCGCACGAATGATCTGACCATCGCGCAGACGACCGCTGGCGTGGGGCAATCGGCCCATGGCCACCACCTCCTCGACGCGAAAGGCGAAGTTCAGCGTCGAGCTTTGCGGCAATACCGCCAGGCGCTGCGCCCGCTCGCTGCCCGGCCAGTCGGCCAGGCGTCGCTGATCCAGCCAGACCTCGCCCTGAGCGGGCTGCAATTCGCCGCAGAGCGCACCGAGCAAGGTGCTTTTACCGGCACCGTTGGGGCCGAGCACGCCGAGCACTTCACCGGCGCGCAACTCCAGGTCGATACCCGCCAATACCCGGTTGGCGCCGCGCTCGACCGCCAGCTTGTCCGCCCGCAGCATCAGGCTCGCCCTCGTAGCAACAGATAGAGAAAGAAAGGCGCGCCGATCAAAGCGGTGACTATGCCGATCGGCAGTTCCGCCGGCGCCAGTAACAGTCGCGCAGCCAAGTCGGCGAACAGCAGCAGGCTGGCGCCGGCCAATGCCGAGGCCGGCAGCAGCACGCGGTGGTCCGGGCCGACCAGCAGGCGCATCAAATGCGGCACCACCAGACCGACGAAACCGATCATTCCGGCTGCAGCCACCGCCGCGCCGACGCCCAGGGCGGTGCAGAACACCAGCTCGCGCTTGATCCGCTCGACCGCGAAACCCAGATGACGCGCCTCGGACTCGCCGAGCAGCAAGGCATTCAACGCCTTGGCCCGCCGCGGCAACCACAGCGCCACGGCGGCGGTCACCAGCAATAACGGCCACAGGCGCGCATAACTGGCACCGTTAAGACTGCCGAGGTTCCAGAACGTCAGGGTGCGCAGGGTGGAATCGTCGGCCAGATAGGTGAACAGGCCGATGGCCGCACCAGCCAGGGCGGTCAAGGCGATACCGGCCAGGAGCATGGTCGCCACACTGGTTTCGCCATCGCGCCGGCCCAGGCGGTAGACCAGCGCGGTGACGCCGAGGCCGCCGAGAAAGGCGCTGAATGACAACAGATAGGGGGCGAAAGGCTCGGGCAGGCCGCCCAGTGCCGCGCCGCCGACTATCGCGATGGCCGCGCCCAAGGCCGCGCCGCTGGAAACCCCGACCAGGCCGGGATCGGCCAGGGGGTTGCGAAACAACCCCTGCATCGCCACCCCGCACAGCGCCAACACCGCGCCCACCGTCAGCCCCAGCAAGGCGCGCGGCATGCGCAGCTGGCCGAGGATCAACTCCGCCTGCTGCAACTCGTCGCCGCCCACCGCCAGGCCGAGCAGACGCAGCGCCGCCTGCAGGGTATCGGCCAGCGGCAGGCTGACCGGCCCCAGCGCCAGGGATAACCAGAACGCCAACGCCAGCAGCAGGATCAGGACAAGGAACAGAGAGCGTGGCGCGATAACGGGATTCATGGGGGCGCTGCTTCGCAGATCGAGTTGGCTGGCAGGATAAGAGGCTACCGGCTCAGCCGCCAGTCAATCCGGCCCAGTTGCACAGCCAATAGCCGTCCCGAGCGGCTTATCCGTGCCGGGCTTGGCAAGCCGCGTCAGTCCGGGATAATGCCGCTCCTGTCGCGGAGGTTCCCATGTTGCTGTTATGTCCACCGGATAAGTTGGCCGAAGGCCAGAGCCGGGGTTTCGAAATCGAGGGCGAGAAGCTGTTCGCCGTGCGCAAGGACGGCCAGGTCCATGTCTAC